>JAOZVT010000652.1 GCA_025869455.1 Prosthecobacter sp. | reverse complement strand
AATACCCATGCGGTGAGGCGGAATTTCATCTGCCACTGCCTGGAAGGTGGGCTGTACATGGGGGGCACCGCCTTTTTGGCACCAGAAAGTGTTCTTCCCAAAATGGTAGAAACGCTCGGCGGGCGGGCCTGGATCATCGCCATGGTACCTGTGCTCCTACCGGCAGCCTATGCCAGCATGGGCATCTTCATTGCCCCCATCATTGAGCGCCTGCCGCGTTTCAAACCCTGGGTGCTAACCTTTGGTCTGCTGCAAAGGCTGCCTTATTTAATCACAGGGCTCATCCTGCTATTTTCAGATAAAATCGAAGGCTCGTTGCTCTTCATTGTTGCCCTGACCCCCGTGATATCAGGTCTGATTGGAGGCATGACCGTGGTGGCGTGGATGGAGATGGTCACGCGCATGGTCCCTGAAAAGGCACGGGCTGCGGGCTGGGCGGTCCGCTACATCATCCAGGCTGTCATTGGCATTTTAGCGGGGACCGTCATTCACCAAGTGCTCACCCATTATCCCAAGCATGTGGCGTATGGATGGCTTCATCTCATCGCATTCAGCCTGCTTTTTGTTTCCTGGATGTCTCAGCTTTTCATGCGGGAAGATGAGCACACGCGGCAGCGACACCCGACTCCGCCGCGAGGCCCCTACTTGGACTACCTGCGGAGTTTGCCTGCCATTCTGCGTACTCAGCCTCACTTGATGAAATTGGTGATCGCCCGATTCACTGGCATGGGATACCTCATGGTCGTTTCTTTCCTGACCATTCACGCCCTCCATGTGACGAATCGACCCGAGGCTGACGAAGGTCACTTTGTTACCTACCAGGCTGTGGGCGTGGTTTTAGGTAGCCTGCTGGCTGGTTGGGTGGGTTATAAATGTGGTGGCAAGATCTTGCTACAATCATCACGCATCGTCTGCATTGGCCTCTGCATCTGGGTAGCCAAAACGGAGTCGTTTAATGGCTTTATGCTGGCCTATTTCATTCTCGGTTTTGGGCTTTTTCTTGACCGTGTGGGGGACCTCACTCTGGCGGCTGAACTATGCCCGCCAGAAAGAAGGTCCACCCTCCAAGCCATCCTCGGCTTCTGTAACGTCTTTGCACTACTCCTAGCCACATTCATCAGCGGACAGATCTATGCCTGGAGTCATTCCTTTGAAATAGTAACCGCAGTCGCAGCCGTTTTTGCGATCATTTCCATGATCGTTCTCCACCGCATCCCCGAACCCCGCTTGGCCGCCGTTCAAAAAAATAGTTGACCGTTCGTCTAGTATCGCCATTGTCACGAACATGGGACGCACAAGTGACGCCAAGATACGCCAAGATACGCCTGCTAGAATCCATGATCGAACTGATCTGGACGGGCAGTTATGGCAGTACTTCAGTGGATCAAATTTGTGAGCGTGCTGGCGTCAAGAAAGGTAGCTTCTACCATTTCTTCGAATCCAAGACCGATCTAGCATTAGCGGGCATTGAGCACAGCTGGCTGGAGCACCGCAAGGAACTTGATCAGACCTTCTCTGCCGTCGTGCCGCCATTGGAGCGCATCCTGCATTGCTTTCGCAACTTCCGCCAAGAACAAGAAGAACTCCTCAAAAAACATGGACGCGTTTTAGGTTGTCCGGTTCACACCTTGGGGGCTGAAATCAGCACTGTGGATGACCGTCTGCGCAATAAATTGCAGGAGATCCTGGGCCAGTTCATTCTCTATTACGAAAGCGCCATTCGTGACGCCCACGCCCAAGGCATCATCAAAGCCCCAGATGCCCCAGCATTGGCGCGCATCGTATTTGCTTACAGTGAGGGTCTATTGCTCCACGCCCGTATGTGGAACGACCTTAGCTATCTCGATGAATTTGAAAATGGTGCCATGATCATTCTAGGTGCTCATAAAACCGCGACAAAGACCCCCAAGAAGTAATTTTTTACGCTATCGAATTAACCGACCGGTCAACTTCGATTTTCTCCCGAACCCATCCCCCCCGAAACCGCAATGAAACCCCAAACCCACCTCCCGCTCGTCCTGCTACTCGCCGCCTGTGGTAAACCTCCACAAGCTGGCCATGGTGGACAGATGCCACCCGCTCCGGTGACGCTTGCGCCCGTTGAGCAACAAGAGCTCGTCGAGTGGGAGGAATTCACGGGGCGTGTGGAACCCATGGAAACGGTGGACCTGCGTCCCCGTGTTTCTGGCTACATCACAGAAGTTCATTTCAAGGCAGGTTCCCTGGTGAAAAAAGGAGACATCCTTTTCACCATTGATCAGCGTCCCTTCCTGACCAAGCAGCGCATTGCGGCAGCCGAAGTACAGCGTGCGGAAGCCAGTGAAGAAGCGGCCAAACGTGAGTATGATCGTGTATCCGCGCTCCTTGCCGCGAAGGCGATCGCTCCTGAACAAGCGGAGACACGTGAATCTGCATACAAACAAGGGGTGGCCACGCTGGAATCAGCCCGCGCCAGTCTGCACAGTGCTGACATCCAAATGGAGCACACTGAGGTGACAGCTCCTATTTCTGGACGCATCAGCCGTGCTATCACGACCACGGGTAATTATGTAACAGAAGGCAACACGATCCTGACGACCATCGTTACGGTGGACCCTGTTTATGTTTACACGGACATTGATGAAAACAGCTTGTTGAAGTTGCAAGCACTGCAGCGGGATAACAAACTTTTCACCAATGACAAGGGCCGCGTACCTGTGGAGCTTCAACTCTCCAATGAGACGAACTTCCCCCATAAGGGTTTTGTCGAGTCTTTTGACAACCGTTTGGATGCAGGCACTGGCAGCATGGTTCTGCGGGCAGAATTTGACAATGCGGATGGTAGTCTTACCCCAGGGCTCTTTGCCCGAGTGCGTCTGCCTATGACAGCCAAGTATCTTGCCCTTTTGATTGATGAGAAAAGCATTCTCACCGACCAAGCCAACAAATTCGTGCTTGGTGTGGATGATAAGAACATCAGTGTTTACAAGCCGGTCGTCATTGGCCCCAGCATTGATGGCAAGCGCATCATTCGCAGCGGTTTGAGCGCTGGTGATAAAATCATCATCAATGGTCAAGCTCGCCTGCCCCAGCCAGGCATGCCAGTGGCCCCCGTGGAAGCTCCTCCAGAGAAAACCACGGCAGCCAAGTAAATTTCACTCCCTCTCCGATAGATTCCGATAGATCTCACACCAACATTTTGGAGTGAGCGCAGGAGTCCACAGTTTCACTTGGCCTCAGTTAGCCTGTTTTTGACATGAATATCTCCCGATTCTTCATCACTCGTCCGATCTTTGCGGGTGTTTTGTCTCTCCTGATTTTTATCCTTGGAGTCATCTCACTCTTTCAATTGCCGATTTCTGAATATCCAGAAGTCGCGCCGCCAACCGTCATCGTTACAGCCACCTATCCAGGAGCGAACCCGAAGACGATTGCCGAAACGGTAGCTTCACCTTTGGAGCAAACCATCAACGGCATTGAGGACATGCTCTACATGTCCTCTCAAAGTACCGCCAATGGCGTGATGACACTGACCATCACCTTCAAACTGGGGACCGACATTGACCAAGCCCAGGTGCAGGTGCAAAACCGCGTCTCTCAAGTGCTTCCCAAGCTGCCTGAAGAAGTTCGTCGGTTTGGTGTGACCACGGTGAAGTCATCGCCTGACCTTACGATGGTGGTACACTTGCTTTCGCCCAATGATCGTTACGACGAACTTTATCTGCGTAACTATGCGACATTGAATGTGAAGGATGAGTTGGCCCGTCTCCCTGGTGTCGGCCAGGTGCAGCTTTTCGGTGGTGGTGAGTATGCCATGCGTATCTGGATTGATCCAGACAAGGCAGCCGCCCGTGGCCTAACCTCTTCTGACATCGTCGCCGCTATTCGCGAGCAAAACGTCCAGGTGGCCGCAGGTGTGATCGGTCAACAGCCCGTCAATAAAGCGGTGCCGTTTGAACTGACCATCAACGCCAAAGGACGTTTGGTGAGCGAAGAAGAATTTGGCAACATCATCGTCAAGGTTGGTCAAAATGGTGAAAAGCTTCGTTTAAAAGATGTCGCTCGTATTGAGATGGGCTCTAGTGAATATGCTCTGCGCAGCTTGCTGAACAACAAGCGTGCCGTCGGTATTCCCGTCTTCCAGCTTCCTGGTGCCAATGCGCTGTCACTCTCCCAAGGGGTGCGAAACAAAATGGAAGAACTGAAGGCCAAGTTTCCTGAGGGTGTGGATTACGCCATCGCCTATGACCCGACGGTCTTCGTGGATAAGTCTATTGATGCCGTCATTCATACCTTGATTGAGGCCATCCTGCTGGTGGTGCTCGTCGTGGTGATTTTCCTTCAGACATGGCGTGCCTCCATCATTCCCCTCGCGGCGGTGCCCGTGTCTCTAGTCGGTACATTTGCCGTGATGTATGCCCTGGGTTTCTCCATCAATAACCTGTCTCTTTTCGGCTTGGTTCTAGCCATCGGGATTGTGGTGGATGATGCCATTGTGGTGGTGGAAAACGTGGAACGTAATATTCGCAATGGGTTAAACCCAGTGGATGCCACCAAGCAGGCCATGACTGAGGTGACAGGGCCTATTATTGCCACTGCGCTGGTGCTTTGCGCCGTGTTCATTCCCACCGCTTTCATCAGCGGCCTCAGCGGTCAGTTTTACAAACAATTCGCCGTCACCATCGCCATCTCCACGGTGATTTCTGCGATCAATTCCCTGACCCTCAGCCCGGCCTTGTCAGCATTGCTGCTTCAGGATCATAAGGCTAAAAAGGACATTCTGGCGCGTCTTATGGATGCGATGCTGGGCTGGTTCTTCCGCCCCTTCAATCGATTCTTCGACTGGTCTTCCAATGTCTATGTGAGCCTCGTGAAACGCATCATTCGTTTCAGCATCATCGCCCTCATTTTCTATGGTGGTTTCGTCTGGCTCACCGTGCGCGGTTTTGAAACGGTGCCGACAGGATTTGTGCCTGGACAGGACAAGCAATACCTCGTCGGATTTGCCCAGCTCCCAGACGGATCCTCCTTAGACCGCACGGAAGAAGTGATGCGCCGCATGTCAGACATCGCGCTTAATCACCCTGGGGTCAAAGATGCCATCGCATTCCCAGGTCTCTCGATTCACGGTTTCAGCATCAGCCCAAACAGCGGTATCGTTTTCGTGGGGTTGGATGACTTTGAAGAACGCACCACACCAGATCTGACTGGAGATGCAATCGCTGGAGCTTTGAATGGCAAATTTGCAGCCATTCAAGATGCCATGGTCTTAGTCCTCTCACCACCGCCTGTGAACGGCATCGGAACAACGGGTGGATTCAAGATGATGATCCAAGATCGTGGTGATCAGGGATATGATGCTCTTTATAAAACGACCCAGGACTTGATTGGTTCTGCCTATGGCACTGGGGGCAAACTTCAGCAGGTTTACTCAGGCTACACAGTGAACGTACCCCAACTGGAAGCCGATGTGGATCGTGAGAAGGCCAAAACTCAAGGCGTGCCTTTGGGCAATCTCTTTGAAACCCTGCAAATCAATCTGGGCAGTCTTTACGTCAATGACTTCAACCGCTTTGGCCGCACGTACCAGGTCGTGGCCCAAGCCGAGCCGCAGTTCCGAGATGACGTCAAAGACATTACTCGCCTGAAGACGCGCAATGCGGCTGGGGAAATGGTGCCGATCGGCTCCCTTGTTAAAGTCAAAGAAACCAACGGACCTGACCGCGTGGTACATTACAATGGTTACCTTGCCGCCGATGTGAATGGCGCTGCCGGCATGGACCCCGCGACTCAGCAGATCCTCAGTTCTGGCCAAGGGGAAGAAGTCATGGCTGAACTGGCCAAGGCACTGCCACCCGGCTTTGAATATCAATGGACAGATCTGGTGTATCAAAAAATCATCGCGGGGAATACAGCCGTGTATGTTTATCCTTTGTGTATCCTGCTTGTCTTCATGGTGCTGGCGGCTCAATATGAAAGTCTGCGCCTGCCGCTGGCCATCATTTTGATTGTGCCGCTTTGCCTGCTATTCGCCCTAGCAGGAGTGAAGATCGTCGGCGGTGATAACAACATCTTCACCCAGATCGGATTCATCGTGTTGATTGGCTTGGCCTGTAAAAACGCCATCTTGATCGTGGAATTTGCGAAAGAGCGTAGCGACCACGGCCTGAGTCCCTTGGAAGCAGCCTTGGACGCCTGCCGTCTGCGTCTGCGCCCGATCCTGATGACCTCTATCGCCTTCATTGCCGGGGTGTATCCTCTGGTGGTTTCTACGGGTGCTGGTTCTGAAATGCGTCGCGCCATGGGCACTGCCGTGTTTGCTGGTATGATCGGTGTGACCTTCCTTGGACTTTTCATGACTCCTGTCTTTTATGTCTTGGTTATGAAAATGGGACGGAAGAAATCAACCAGCACCGAGACACCAGTCATTCCCCTCAGCACGGCTCCTCTGAGTCCTGAACATTGAGCCCCACATTCGCCACGCCCATGCGTTTACTCCTCCCTATTCTACTTAGCACCAGCGCTATTGCGCAAGTCGGGCCTAACTACGAACGCCCCGCGACGGAAGCCCCAGCCCATTTCAAAAATGTGGCTTGGCGCGAAGCCCGCCCTTCTGCCAGCCAACCCAAAGGTGAATGGTGGAAAGTCTTTCATGATGCCAAGCTCAACGAGCTGATGGCGCAAGCCACAACGAACAATCAAAATCTGAAAGCGGCTATTGCTCGCTTTGATCAAGCCCGCGCTACGGCACGGATCGCTAGAACAGATCTCTTGCCTTCCCTCAGCGTACCGCTTTCTGCCAATCGCCAGCGCACATCAGAAAACGCCATCAGCCCCATTCCTCTGAACGGTCTGTATTATGAAGGCCCTGCCTACAATGCGACCACGGATCTCACCTGGGAACTGGATTTGTTTGGCAAAATCAGACGTGGAGTCGAAGCCGGACGTGCTGATGCAGAAGCAGCAGCGGATACCGTTCACAATGTCTTGTTAGGCATTCAGGCCGATGTCGCAACGAACTACTTCAAGCTGCGTTCACTGGATCAAGAAATCCGCTTGGTACGCGAAGCCGTCGGCCTTCGGGGTGAGGCTTTCAAAATCGCCAAAGCTCGCGTACAAGCAGGTGCTGGCAGCGAACTGGAACAGGCTCAATCTGAAACGGAAGTGGCCTCAGCCGAAGCTGAAACTTCATCGCTGCAAGCCCAGCGTGACCAATTGGAAAATGCCATTGCCATTTTGCTAGGCAGCAGCGCGGCCAGCTTCCGTATCCCCGTCAGCGGATCAGGACTTTATAGCCCGCCTTCGCTTCCTGTCGGTGCCCCAAGTGACCTTCTAGAAAGACGTCCTGATATCGCCCAGGCTGAACGTTCACTCGCGGCAGCTACGGCCCGCATTGGTGTGGCCAAGGCTCAGTTCTTCCCGAGCATCAAACTGATCGGCAGCGGTGGATTTCAAAGTGCCGATATTGACCTCCTGATGCAGCCCGAATCCCTCATCTGGAGCTATGGTCCCAGCATTAGCATTCCTTTGTTTTCGGGTGGAAAAAACCACTTCAATCTCAGCAAAGCCAAAGCCGCGCATGATGAAGCCCTGGCTGATTATCGGCAGGCCTTTCTCACGGCGGTGGCCGATGTGGAAACCAGTCTCTCTTCCATCCGTAACCTCGCCATCTCTGCCGAAGCCCAGCAACGTGCCCGTAACAGTGCCGAGCGTGCCGCTAGCCTAGCCAAGACCCGTTACGAGTCCGGCACAAGCCCTTACCTGGACGTCATCGAAGCCAACCGAACCACGCTTTCCACGCAACGCGCCACGGTCCAGCTGGCCAGCCAACGCCTGATTGCCAGCGTTTCATTGATCAAAGCTCTGGGCGGCGGGTGGAACTCCACACAACCTGGAGTCATGCCAGTGGTCACCCCTGACCCAGCCGCACGATCACTCCCTGAATCTGAGAAAAAAGGATTCTTCAGCAAGGTCAAAGGCCTGTTTAAGAAGAAGGAAAAAGAAGCGGTGATGCCCTAAAGCCCGATAGGTTTCTTGTTCGAGAAGCCTCTGTTCCTGCTCTAAAATCATAAAAACGCCCCTTTCCCCGACTGCTGGGAAAG
>JAOZVT010000651.1 GCA_025869455.1 Prosthecobacter sp. | reverse complement strand
TCTTCCGATCTACTTCATCGGAGATTTGAACAGCGTAGCGATACAGGGTTCTGCGGTCTTTGGAATCTGGAATCAGTTGGCTGGAATCATAGATCACATTGCCTGTGACCAGCACATCACTCAGCGGTGGATTGTGTGGCAGTTGGCCATTATCAAACCGAAGGGGTGCCCGTTCGTCTCCCCAAATCCAGGCGGAGTCACCCTGGCCAAACTCGGCAATGATGTTGTTAGATATGATGGAGCCACCGTCGCTATTGTCTGCTTTGTCGTCATCTTTTGCATGGGAGGCGGCCCCAGGCATCAAGCCAATGCTCCAGATGGCATTGCGAATGAATTGATTGCCTGTGATGAGAATGTGGCGGGAACCATGCATGGCTTTCATGCCCATGAAAGCATTGACAATCATATTGTTAGCCACCGTGACATTGTCCGCATGAATGTCCAAGCCCTGCGCTGCGTTTTCAATGTGGTTACCCAGGATGCGGATGTATTGTGCGACTTCGGGCGCATCCACGATGATGGCTGAGCCTTGATGCCAAGCCTGCATGTACTCTTCATCCCAAGTCATTTGATTGACGATCTTGCCTTTTTCTGGGGTCTTTTGGGTGAACGTTCCTAGCTGATATTTTTCCTGCATTTCCTTGGTTGGTCGCAGGTTGTTTTCAGTCACTCGGTTGCCTTCAATGAGCACATTGGAACTGTAACGAACTTCGATGCCCGTGCCATTGATGCAGCGGAAGGCGTAGCCGTAGTTTTCACTTTTCAGGCGATCATCCACGGTGACACGCTGGTAGTTTTCCACGGTGCAATGGCTGATGCGGATGCCATCGCTTTCCTGGACATGGATCGCCGCAGAATCTGAGCGATTATCAAGCACAGTGACATCCTCAATGACAAGCCCAGGGCACTGACTTGCAGCAATGCCAGCTTCGGAGGTGTCGGCGGTTTTTTCAGGTCGGCTCAGGGTGAGGCCATGCACACTCAGGCGCTTGCCATTTTCCAGGCGGATGATGGCTTGGCTGGGATTGGTTTGAATAAGATGACCCGAACCTTCTAAACCGCTGCCATCATGCTCTATTTTTAACGCGTTTTTGAGTTCGTAGGTGCCTGAGGGTACATGCAGAACTTTGCCAGGATTGGCATCCAGTGCCTCCTGCAGACTGGGGTAGTCAGTGACGTTCAAGCTGTTGGCAGCCCCGACAAAGGCGCTACAAAACAAGCCTGGAATAACAAAAAGAATCGCAGAGAGACGTGGCATCGCAGGATGCAACGCTAGTTAGCGTTGCATTCATGCAGGCAGAAATACAATCCTAGGCATCGCGGAGCAAAATCGCATCCACATTGATGCCGTCGTAAAGCGCGTCACTGAGGATCACCAGAGGATCTCCCTGTTTGATGTAACCATGCTTGCGCAGCATGTCGATGGCATCGCGGATCGCAGCTTCGGGATTGCCCTCTTCAAAAGGCAGCACAAAGGGCTGCACCCCACGCGCAGAGACCATGGTTCGGCTCACATTCAGATTGGGCGTGAAAGCAAAGATGGGAGCGTACTCGGGGCGCTGATGAGCCAGGAGATGGGCCATGACACCACGCAGGGTGAAGACCAGGAGCTTGGAGCCGGGGATGCTATTGGCCAAAAGGATGGCTGCTTTGACTGTCTTGTGTTTGTTCGTTTTGAGCGGTGCATCACTGGCGAAACGGCCGGAGGGATACTTTTGCTCAATGCGTCGGATCACTGTGTCCAGCACTTCGACGCATTTGTCTGGGTAGCGCCCGACGCTGGTTTCACCGCTGAGCATCACACAGTCCACTTGCTCGATCACGGCATTAAAAATGTCGGTCACCTCAGCGCGTGTGGGCACGGGGTTTTCGATCATGCTTTCCAGCATTTGAGTGGCTACGATGACTTTACGACCATGGTAAGAGCAGCGCTCGACAATGTGGCGTTGAATCAAGGGAAGGTCTTCAATCGGGCACTCGCTTCCAAGATCTCCGCGTGCTACCATGATGCCGCCACTGGCTTCGACAAGGGTGTCGATGTTTTGCAGAGCCTGCTGGTTTTCGATCTTCGCAATGACGCGTGCTTTGCTGCCCTTTTGTTCCAGCAGCAATTGCAAATGCTGAATATGAGCTGGTTCGCGGGCGAAGCTGAGAGCAAAGTAATCTGCACCGAGTTCTACACCTAGGTCGAGGTCGGCGTAGTCTTTCTGGGTCAAGGGCGGCAGGCGAACGGGAATGCCAGGGAGATTGATATGCCGGCGGGATTTCATTTCTCCTTTGGTCAGCACGGTACCGATGACCCGCTTCTCCGTGATTTCGGTGGCCTTGATCTGAATCATGCCGCCATCCACCATGATGATGTCACCAATCTTGAGGTCCTTACCCAGCTCCGGGTAGTTAACGGTCACGGAAAGTGGGACCGTGGCGGCGACATCTGGTTTGCAGCGAAATTCTACCCAGTCACCCACTTGGAGTTGCCAGGGTTGCTCCACATCACCTGTGCGGATGCTTGGTCCGGTAAGGTCCATGAGAACAGATATTTCTTTGGGACCATTCTTGGCAGCTTCACGGATGCGACCATAGACCATGCGTACCCAGTCGTGGGAGGCATGGCTCATGTTCAGACGAAAAATATCCGCACCTTTTTCAATGAGACTGTTAATGACTTCTGCGGACTCGGTGGCGGGCCCGAGGGTGCAAAGGATCTTAGTTTTACGCATGTGCGGCATGGTTGAAGGGGGGGCCGGGAGATTCAAGCGGCAATCCTGTCATGAAGCATGAGACAGGCCATACTTGGTACGCAGTACGGGCTTAAAGCCAGATCATCAGTTGCTGTATGAGGTCCTTGGTCTGACTGACGCGGAATTCATCTCCGGCCTGGAGGCGTACTTTGCTGCCGCCGTTGTAAGAAAATTCAAATTGTACAGGCAAGTCGCCAGGATGCTGGACCAGAACTTCGTGAATGCGCTCCAGATCAATCTGGCTATGGCGTCGGCAGTCCAGGCGTAGCAGGAGGGGTCTAGGAGGGGCAGGGGGAGGAGTCGGCTTTTCAGGGCGTGGAGATGCGGCCCCCGCTTCGCCAGCATTGGCGATACGGGCTTTCTTGGGCAGGAGAGGCTTGGCATCACCTAGGGTGAGGCGGTTACCCTCCGTGCGCTGATCCTTCATGCAGCGGCAGCGCAGGTTCAGTACGTTTCCGACTTTCAGTACCTCTTTGAACTTTTCATAGTCGTCACTCCAGACCATCATCTCGATCTGGCCTGTGAAGTCTTCGAAGGTGATCGTGGCAAAGGGGCGATTGTCTTTTTTGGAGTATTTGACCTCCATGGTGTTGACGATGCCTGCGATGTAAACCGTCTGCGGTTTTGCGCTGGTGTCCACTTCTTCCAGAGCGATGATTTTGGTCAGCTTGCTGGATTCAAAGTGGCCTCGGTAGCTGTCCAGAGGATGGCCGCTGACGTAGAATCCGAGCAGCTCTTTTTCAAAAGCCAGTGTTTCATCCTGAGTCCAGGGTTCCACGGCCACCTGAGCGGAGGCTTTTTTGGGTGGTGCCATGGCGAAGTCATCGAACAGACCTCCTTGACCAGCTTTTTTATCTTTTTGGGCGGAAGCTGCGGAGGCCAGAACTTGCTCAAGCCTCGCGAACAGTGCAGCGCGGGTTTCCCTGGTGAAATCAAAGGCACCGGATTTGACCAAGGCTTCCAACATTTTCTTGTTCACCGCCCGCGTGTCCATGCGTGCGGCAAAGTCTTCCAGACTCTTGAATTTGCCGTTGGCTTCTCGCTCTTCAATGGCCGCAGCCATCGCGGCTTCACCGACGTTTTTGATGGCGCTCAGGCCGAAACGGATGGCGTCAGGACCTTCCAATTCCGGGTTAGCATCCTTGGTGCGTTCAGGGGAGAATTTGAGAAGAGAGTGGTTGATGTCCGGTGGCAGGATCAGGATGCCCATCCGCTGACACTCGCTCACAAAGTTGGCGATCTTGTCCGTGTTGCTGACTTCCAGACTCAGCACGCCGGTCATGAATTCGACCGGGAAATTGGCCTTCAAATAGGCCGTTCGGTAGGTCACGATCCCGTAAGCCGCAGAGTGGGATTTGTTGAAACCGTATTGAGCGAATTTTTCCAGCAAGTCGAAAACCGCGTTGGCTTGCTTATCACCAATGTCGTTGGTCGTTTTGCAGCCAGCCACGAAGGCAATACGCTGACGTGCCATCTCCGCGAGATCCTTCTTACCCATGGCTCGGCGCAGCAAGTCAGCTTGTCCGAGGGTGAATCCAGCCAGCAAGTTGGCGGCCTGCTGCACCTGCTCCTGATAAACCAGAATCCCGTAGGTTTCTTTGGCGATCTTCTCCAGAAGCGGGTGTGGATACTCCACCTCTTCCAGTCCCTTTTTACGTGCAATGTAGTCGGGAATAAACTGCATCGGCCCTGGTCGATAGAGGGCCAGGATAGCGATGATTTCTTCAATCTTGTCGGGCCCTAGCTGCTTGCAGGTATTGATCATGCCACCAGATTCCATCTGGAACACGGCGACTGTTTCGCCCCGTTGTAGCATCTCAAAGGTCTTCGCGTCATCCAAGGGCGCGTCAGACGTGTTGAAGCCTGGCACGCGTTTCTTGACCCAGTACTCAGCCTCGTGGATCACCGTCAGCGTTTTCAGCCCCAGAAAGTCCATCTTCAACATGCCCAGCTCTGTGAGCGGCTTCATGGCAAACTGAGAGACAATTTCCTCTTCGTTGCCACGGGTCAGCGCGATGAAGTCATACAGCGGACGATCCCCAATGACGACACCCGCCGCGTGGATACCCGTGCCGCGGGTGATGCCTTCTAGGAAGGTGGCGTGCTTCCAGAGTTCCTGGGCATTGCTATCGTTATCAATGTAGGCTTTGAGCTCGGGATTTTTATCGATGGCTCCATCAATGTGGATCTTCTTCCCGGTCGCTTTGTCGATTTTGTCTTCACCCGCCAGCGTGATGTTCAGCTCGGTGGGGATCATCTTAGAAAGACGGTCCGCGTCCCCATAGCTCCAGCCCAGCACGCGGCCGACATCGCGCACCACGGACTTTGCACCCATGGTGCCAAAGGTGATGATGTGGCTGACACTCAGGTCACCGTACTTTTCACGCACATACTGAATGACCTCACCACGTCGTGTCTGGCAAAAGTCGATATCAATATCGGGAGGGCTCACACGTTCTGGGTTGAGGAAACGCTCAAACACCAGCTCAAACCGCAGCGGATCAATGTCCGTAATACCGAGAACAAAGGCGACCACAGAACCAGCCGCCGAACCACGCCCAGGTCCCACAGGAATGCCGTTTTCACGTGCCCAGTTGATGAAGTCCCAAACGATCAGGAAGTAACTGGTGAAGTTCTTTTCAGCCAGAAGGGCCAGCTCATAATCCAGACGTTTGCGCAGGGCTTCATCATTGAGCGCGCGATCACGTCCATAGCGGCGGATGAGGCCTTCTTCACAAAGATGACGCAGGTATTGGACTCGATCTGTCCAGCCATTGTCCAAAGGATACTGGGGGTAACGGTCAATGCTGGTGGAGTCCAGGCGGATATCAATATTGCAACGCTCAGCAATCTCCAAGGTAGCATCACAGGCCTCAGGATTATCCCGGAACAGTGCGCGCATTTCCTCAGCCGTTTTGAAGTAAACTTCGGGCGAGTAGCTGACACGGTTGACGTCATGCACGTTCGCACCAGAGCCCACGCAGATAAGGATATCGTGGCTTTCATGATCCGCGCGGTTCATGAAATGCACATCATTGGTGGCTACGGTTTTGAGGTCGTATTGCTTCCCCCACTGGATCAGCTGACTCGCGACAGTGCGCTGCTGCTCCATGCCGTGGTCACTGAGCTCTAGGAAGAAGTTCTCCGGCCCGAAGATGTCGCGGAACTCACGCAGGCTTTTTTCAGCTTCGTCCTTTCGGTCCGTGAGCAGGAGCTGGTTGATCTCACCGTCGAGGTCTCCGCTGAGTGCGATTAAGCCTTTGCTGTACTGGCGCAGCAGATCCTTGTCCATGCGCGGCGTATCGCCGACCTTACCGTACAGATGAGCTTCTGTGACGATACGGGACAGGTTTTCGTAGCCTTCGTTGCTAGAGGCTAGCAGGGTCAAGTGAGAGGCACTTTTGCGGCCCTGCACTTCCTTCTTATCGTGCATGGACCCAGGGGCCAGATTGACCTCGCAGCCCAGGATGGCTTTCACTTTGGCCTTCTTGGCCGCCATGTAGAAATCAATGGCACCGTAAAGATTGCCATGGTCCGTCACCGCCGCCGCAGGCATCCCCAGCTCTTTCGTACGTTTGACGAGGTCGTCTATGCGGACCGCGCCATCGAGGAGAGAGTATTCAGAGTGGAGATGGAGGTGAACAAAAGAATCTGCCATTGGCCCGCCAAGCCTAGCGAGTTATGAGCGATTTTCCCGCAAAAAAAGCAGGTCCATGGGCGATTCCGCCTCTGCCCTAGTGGCAGCGAGCTTACAGCTCGATTTTCATGGGCGGTGGCGGCTTCAGTTTGATCACAGGCTGCTCAGACATGCCGCCTTCATCCACTCCCACAGGAACAGCCCGCAGGATCGGCGTGCCATCGTCATTGACGGGGCGTGCGCGCAGGACTGGTTTTTCAGAATTGTAGGGATCGTCTCCCAGAATAATGGGGTCTTGTAGATGAACAGGCTCCACGTTGGCATATTTGCCAGCCTCGGCCAGCAGGGCGGAATCTGTCGCGTGAGTCAGGGCCTGGTGAAAGGCTTGGAGATCGGCAGGTAGCCCTTCGCCTGTATGGATAGGGCAGGTGGTGTTAAAGCTAGTGCCGGGGCGCATGTATTCAAAGTAGGTGCTGCGGACAGAGCGCTCGATGCCATCGGGTCCCTTCACCTTGTCGTAGCAGAAATCCGTGGCGCGCAGACCACTGACGCGGCAGATCTCGATCCGCTCGGCCGATTCAGGAGGGCTGATTTCCTGGGGGGTCCGGCCTTTGGTGGAGGCGTTGATGATGTCTGTCCAGATGGGCAGAGCGATCTTGTTGGAGAAAGCACCGGGATAAATCGTCTTTTGTTTATCAAAACCTACCCAGACACCGCATGTGACAGCAGAGGTGTAACCAAAGAACCAGAGATCTTTCGACTCGTAGTGTGTTCCGGTTTTTCCGCCCGCAGGAAAGTCACCCAGACCATATTCAATGGAGGGAGATCCTGTTCCCCGGTGCAAGGCCTCGACCAAACAGGTATGGGTTTGATAAGCGGCAATTTCATCCATCGCTCGCACTGGCTGAAGACTCTTTTCATCCAGTTGGAAAACAGTCTTGCCTTCGAAGTCAGTGATGCGCTGGATTAGATGTTGTTTCGAAGGGCGCTTGCCCAAGGTGGGAAAGCAGGAATAAGCCAGACACATCTCGTCCAGCTTAGCTTCTGTGGCCCCGAGGAAGGTGGAGGGGAATTCACGCAGGGGTGTGTGGATGCCAGCGCGCACGGCAAAGTCTTTGAAATCCTGTTTCACACGTCCGCCTTCTAGGGCGACACGCTCCCCTAAACGAACCGTGGCGGAGTTGTGGGAAGCTACCAGAGATTCACGGGCACTGATCGGATTGCGAGACCATTTCGGATCATCCACTTCCATGCCCCACTCCCCTAAAATACCTGTCAGACCGCCGATCATAACGCGGCGATTGTCCAGCGGCTCATCGGCCAGAGGGGTCATAGGAAAATAACCCGGCTTCGAAAAAGCCGCTGCATAGACGAAAGGGATGAACGCAGTGCCAACAGGACGGAGACCATCGGTAACGCGGTTGTACTGGCTATCAATGAAGTCGCGGCCGCCGACCATGGCGAGGATGGAACCATCCGTATTGTCCATCACCAAAGCTGCTCCTTGCAGGTATTCGGCCAGTGGGCGGGGAGTGCCTTCCGGCAGTTGTCCCTTGCTCATTTTACTGCGCCAGTCCGCATAAATGCCATGAAACTGAGTGTAGGTTTGGTGCGGGTAGCCCTCACGTGTTTCTACTTCTGCTAGGCGCTTTTTCACAGCCTGTTCCGCCGCATTTTGCAGGTCTTTGTCAATGCTGGTAAAGATCTGG
>JAOZVT010000650.1 GCA_025869455.1 Prosthecobacter sp. | reverse complement strand
CTTCCCCTGCCACCAATATCCTCTACAATGGAGTCACCGCAGCCGCATTAAGCCTGAGCAACAGCACCCTCAAAATTACAGGAAAAAGTAGCACGACCAATTCTCAAAATTTTGGCAATCTCACGCTAACAAACTATGCCAACATCAATCTCTACACCAATGGAGCTAGCAGCCTAACCACCATCTTTGGTACAGTAACTCGAAATTTCGGCAGTATTCTTGGCCTGGAGATTCCTGCGGGCAGCAACGTTCGTGTCAATACAGGCAGTGACAACACTCTGCTAACTTCCAACGGACGTCCTTACGCCTATATTCGCGATGATGTGAATGGTGACGAATGGGCTGGAACAGGTGCGCTATCTAGCGGCACACGCCCCATCGTTAAGCTGTCAACCCTCAGCGGCGTGGCAGGTTATACAGCGTCCACCACCAGTTCTCTCAGTGGCAATGCCAATATTGCCCCTGGCATCTTGACAACAACTTTAGCCAGCAGCACAACCATTGACACACTGCGTTTTGCGCAAGCTCAAACGACGGAGATCACGGATGCAGGAGCTGGGACGACCCTAACAGTCGGTGGCATTCTTGTTTCCAGCACGGTGGGAGAAAATGCCTCCACCATCTCTGTCGGCACACTGCGAGCCTCACCTTCCACGGTCAGCGTTAACCCGGATTTAACCATCGTTCAAAACAATGCGGCAGCACCGCTCATCATCAATTCCGTCATCAGCAATTCTTTAGGCTCCACGGGCGCAGCAGCCACAGTATCTTTGGCCAAGTCCGGCCCTGGTTTAGTCGTCCTGAGCGGAGCCAATACCTTTTCAGGAAACGTACGCATCTATGAAGGGGCCATTCAGTTTGCCGGAGGTAGTGTCAGTTCCAGCATTGAGTTCCTGCTCGGCTCAGGAGCTAGCAGTGGCAAAGTCATCCTGGGTAAAGACAGCACCGTTTTCAGTCCCACCATGGACTACATTCAAGTCATTGGAGTCGGAACCGATAACCGGATTGTGGGAGGAGCCACCAATGTCTCACGCCTCACCCTTACGGGAGTCAGCAATCCATTCGCCACGGGCTACATCGGCGGCCCCGGCACAAACGAGAACAATCTGGAACTCAGGCTTGCCTCCCTCAACGGGCTTCTCACTCTAGGTTCATCAAATACCTACTCTGGACGAACCATCCTCTCACGCGGAACCCTCCAGATTGAAAAGCTAGCCAACGTGGGAGAGATCAGTTCTTTGGGCACCGGAGATTTTAATTCTTCAGCCGCAACCATCACCCTTTCTGATGCGACAACGGGTGCCCTGAATTCCTATGCGACTTCGGTTCTACATTACGTCGGCAGCACAGATTCCACCACCAATCGCGCCCTCCTTCTCACCAACAGTGATGCTGAAACAGACATCACCGCCGTCACCGCTGTTCTAGAAAATACAGGGACAGGAACCCTCAAATTCACGGCCCCCTTTCTAACGGGTGGAAACAATCCCGTGGACCGGGTTTGGCGACTTACCGGGACAAACATGGGCTTGAATGAAATCGTCAGCATTGGCGATGCCAGTGCCTCCATCCCAAGCCGTTTAGAGAAAGAAGGGCTCGGCACTTGGGCGCTGACAGGAAACAGCACGCACACAGGAGAAACCACAGTCACCGAGGGCACCCTACTGGCCAATAATCCACTCACAGGCTCTGCCACAGGATTTGGCAATGTCCGTGTCGAAGCCGCAGGCACACTAGGAGGAATCGGGCGCGTTGCCCCCGCAGATGGAAATTCCATCATTATCTCTGGCGGCAGGCTAAGCCCTGGAATGGGAGGCCTAACTAACTCTGCCGGATTGCTGACATTGGAAACCTCCGGCGCAGGCATGCTGACACTCGAAAACGGCGCGTCCATCATCATGGATCTATATTCAGGGGCAGGCTCGGGAGACAACATACTGAATACCTCATCCGCAGATCAACTCGTCATTCTTGGCCATGTGTCGTTCGGCACAAACAGCATATTGAAAGTCCTCAATCCCACAGGCATGACGGCATGGGCGGCTGATGACCAATGGAAACTCTTTGATTGGTCTGGCCTGACCAGTCCTGTCATTGGCACCTTTGAAAACTACGATCTGCCAGCTCTCCCCGAAGGTCTCTTTTGGAACACGGACGATCTGTTCACAACCGGAGTTTTATCTATCACCGTCGTTCCTGAACCCAGTAAAATCGGTTTGATCGGACTCGCCGTGATTGGCATGTGCCTACGTCGTCGCCGTGGCACCTGAATTCTACAAGCATCAAAATTTGGAAAGCAACTCACCCCTTCTATTGATCGGAAGCATACTTTCCCAGCATCCCTTCCGCCCAAGTCAGAATACGTCCCACTGTCTCCGCATCCTCTGCAACTTTAGCCTCCTCCAAAGCCTGCCTTGCCGTGATGAGCTGCTTAACCAACGGGATCGAAATGACTTTTTGAGCGGATTTCTCCACCTCTCCATAGCGCTGCTGTAAAGCCGAAACATCCGTATCCCCAGGATCATACTGCGTGAAGTCAGGAGTCTGCACAGGACCAGCGTCATCCATTTCACTTTCAGCCACCAACTCATCAAGTGCCAAATCAGCAGCGGCCAAATCTCCAGCACGGATGAGATCTTCCACTGCCTCACCACGAGCACGCATACCGTTGGTCGCAGGAACGCCCAGACTATCAACGGCCTCGCGAAGTTTGCGCGCCTTCTGGCGCAAACGAATCTCTAAATCCGACGCCTCCTCCCCTTGGACGGATGGTGCCAATGTAACCACTTTTTTGATTTGATCCATGCTCAAAAGATCACGCAGACTCAACAATGTCCGGAGTTGAAGTTGCTTCATTGCGGCCTCGGCATTCATGAGCCGAGTCAAGGCTGCACTGGTTTCTTCAATCTCTCCCTTGGGTTTTCGAAGAGTACGGCTAAAAGCCCGTTTCTCATCACGAATCGCCTTTCCCAAAGGCCGCGAAGCCTCTTGTGCAGCTTCAACAATCTTCTTCATCTCAGCCTCTTGTGACACAGTCAGCTCCAGCTCAGGTGCCACCTTTGTGATCATTTCCGGAGTAATCAGCCCCATTTCCAACCAAGCTTCAGGGCCAGCGTGCACCTGGCTAACCAACAAGACAACAACAAGGAAAACAGATCTCATGGCAATTGAATTGTAAAACGTGAGGGTAAAAGATAATCACTAGAGACGGCCTGTTGCGCAGTCTCCAAATTTGCAAAGAGCGGCTCCGCAGGTTGATTTAGCAATACGGGTAAAGCCTCCGTAAGAGATGGTTGACCCACTTGATTCTCCTTCATCAAATACACGCCAGATAAAATCAAAGCCACTGTGGCCGCAGACACGGCCAAATATCTAAACCAGGTCAGAGTTTTATCACGAACTGGTGAATGAACTTGAGGAGGATTCCAAGCTGGACAAGACTCTTGAATCACGCGGCGTTGCATTTGAAAATGGGCGCGCAAATCTGAGTCTAAGGGATCAGGTTTCATTATCTGAATGTGTTTGAAGCAAGCTGCGAAGCCGAGCTTTGCCTCGTTCGTAATGTTGGCGGGCTGAACCTAAACTCACCTTCATCACCAAGGCAGCTTCGCTTAGTGAGAGATCTTGATAAAACACAAGGTGAAGCACCTCCGCCTGACGATCCGGCAGCTGATCTATCGCCACACGGAGTTGTAATGTTTGTTCGTCCAATTCGGCTTGATGCGCTGGTGAGGGACGCGGATCTTGATTGTCTCCACTGAGATGCAACCAGAGCTTCCCCAAAAGCGACTCTCGATACCGCTGACGTCTGAACTCTTCGAGTGCGGTTAACCGGATGACACCAAACCACCAAGTCTTCAGGGTTGAACTCCCCAGCCTTGAAGCACAACCCTGAGCCACCTTCAGGTAAGCATTTTGAAGCACTTCCTCGGCACGCGAATAATCTCCCCCACAACAGTGCAGTGCCCACCCGAAGGCATCGGGATGCAATGTTTCTAGATTGTCGGCGAGTTCGCGCTCCATTCATTTGAACTCTAGGTGATCTGAGCGGCGGCTTTGTATGACAGACCTTTGATTTAAGCTCCGGGAATGTAGATCCAGAAGGTGGCTCCTTTGCTCTGCCTATTTTGCGCTCCCGCATTACCACCGTGAGCCATAGCAATGGACCGCACCAAACTTAAGCCCAAACCCATACCTGAAATTTTCGGGCGAGCGGCCGTACCTCTGGCGTAACGATCCCAAATCCCTTCGATCTCATCTGGATGCAGGCCCGGCCCTGTGTCCTTCACCGAAATGATGGCCCCAGTTCCCTCCCCCTGCCAGTGAACGATGATTTGACCTCCCGCAGGTGTGTAGGCCAAAGCATTGTCCAGTAAGTTTGAAACAGCTTGAGTGAGCAATTCACGGTCCACATTCAGCGTCATGCTGAGAGAAGCTTCCAAGCTCAAAGAAAGCTGTTTATCCTCTGCCGCAGGAGAAAATAATTCTACCAATTTGCTTAAAAGATCATCCAAAGAAGTCACCTGCCGATGCAGCCTCAGGGCGGCATGATCTCCAGCACGAATGGTCAGAAGCGTGTGTACCAATTGCGTGGCGCGATCAATCTCCTCAAGACTCCGTGCAGCGGCCTCCCTCGCCTCCACATTTTCTGTCTGATCATGGAAATGTTCCAAATTCCCACGCACACGCGCCAGAGGGGTGCGCAGTTCATGCGCCAAAAAGTCGTTGGTGGATTGGAGTTCCCGGGTCAATGCCTGGATCTGATCCAGACCGGAATTCACCACCGTAGCCAATGCCTGCAATTCAGGAATGGCACCAGGTGCCTTGAGCCTTGCCTTATTGCCAGGCAATCGCATGCGTTCAGCACTGCGGATAAAGGACTGAATAGGACGCAAAACATCATGCAAGTACCAGATCACGGGCAAAAAGGCGATGAGGGAAGCCGTGAGTCCAGCAAACCAAAGATGCCTTTCGATGTTGGTCATTTGGCGTCTCGTTTGGGCATCCGTTCGGCCGATCCACAGGGTATTTCCATCATCCAAACGAATCGCTCCCAAATAGATTTTTTGAGAGCCATCCGCCGACATCACCTCTGTCAGTTCCATATCTCCTTTAACCAGCAATGATTTTTGCGTTTGTTCTGGCCAAACATAGGACGCCATGATGACTGGGATATCTTCATCAATGACCTGACCGTAGGCGGTGGTCAGACGTAGAGCATTCCGCCCCATTTGCTGACTGGTTTCAAAAACCTTTTTGACCCCAGACAAACCACTTTGGGTATAGAGCGCAGAATATTCCAGCAAGTAGTCTGAAATACGATTTCGGTTCACTGTTCGCATGTCCTGTGTCACCGCGATGCGGACAAACAACAGGATCAGTAAAATACTGACAATGACGACCAGCACCATGAGCAAGGCAAGACGCCAGGGAGAGGGTAGCCTCTCAGGCCAAAGTTTTGAAAACATAACCCTTTCCTCGAATGGTCTCGATTAGCACACCACAACCTGGCATCTCCAATTTTCGTCGCAAGCGACAGATCATGGCATCCACCACATTGGTACCCGGGTCAAAATGAATGTCCCAAACTTGCTCCAAGAGAAACTTTTTGGGCAGGATTCTCCCCTCATGATTCATCAAGACTTCCAACAAGCACCATTCACGGGGTTGAAGCTCCACACTTTCATTGGCACAACTCACACGCCTTCTCATTAGATCCAGCCGACATTTGCCAAGACGGCGGTGCGTGGGAACGTGATTGCTAGCCCGGCGGTGTAGGGCCTCCAAACGCGCCAAAAGTTCAGCAATCGCAAACGGCTTCGTTAAATAATCATCTCCACCAGCGGCCAACCCGCGCACCCGATCAGAGACATCAGCTAAAGCCGTGAGAAAAAGAACCGGAACTCTCACCCCGTCCCGACGCAACCTTTCCACAAGGGAGAACCCATCCGTATCAGGCAACCCCACATCCAAGATAACCACATCGTAGGTTTGAGTCTGTAAAGTGGCTAAAGCGGAGGCACCTGTTTTTTCCCATTGCAACTTATGACCAGCATCAAGCATCCAACCTGCCACTTGGCGTCCAAGTTCAGGATCATCTTCAACAAGCAGGAGGTTCATGAGGTGATATTTGATCTAAGCTTAATGAAAAAGGAACGTTATTAACAATGCAGAAGTCCCTCCCCTTTATGCAACCTTTTTACCAGCTTTCAGATTCATCTCATCATTACCAAACGGTAAGGTGACATTCTGCCAGTTATTTAGATAAAATGCATTCGTTCGTGCGTATTCACGAATACTCTTTTAACCCCCCCTATTTGATTCGAACATCAGTTTCGAAACATCCTTTTCTTTCCGTTCTGACATGTGCCGCTACCTAGCATTCTCAATCATCGTGCTTTCCTTAGCCGGGGCGACGACTACCTATCTGGTAGAGAAATTAGGTAACCAAACCACGCAACAGCAGAACTTCGAAAACAATTCTGGGAGATCCATCGCTCCGGGGGGGGTTGGTGGACACCAGTCGCAACTCTCGGCGGTACCAGGGAACATCTGATTCCTGGTGCCGCCGAGAATATTCGCTGAAACTCAGCGAATATCGCGGATATCCTTCTCAAAGGACTTTAAAGATCCATGGGAAGATCCGTATCTAGCGTCCACATACTGCTGGGCCAATTCCATGATTTTAGGACGGTCCGCACCGATGCGTCCGGCATAGTCCAGAGGCCCCTCGCTAACTCGGCGAGCAGGCAATCCCAATGTTTCTAGGCGTTGGCAGAAGTGTCCCCAGGCACGCCGCCAAGGATCTTGCTCACGAGCAGGACGACGTAGCCAAACCGTCAGCACCACCATGACAAGGATCACCAGCACAAGGCTACCAATCAAAAGATAGACCTGGCGAACGCCTCCAAACCCTAGCCAACTCAACCAACCAAACTGAGAGTCTTCATCAAAACTCACCACTAACTTATACCACTGGTAATTGAGCTGATCCCAAAGCAAGCGAGTCTGCTGCACGGCCCTCCAAATCAAGCTATTACGCTGCCTTTCCAGAGCCTCCTCATCCCCTAACAAGTAACTTTGCAGATCCAAGGTAACACGACCTGGAGCCAAAGCTGCTGTGGGGTCAATCCGGGTCCAACCAGAACCCTCCAGCCAGACTTCCACCCAGGAATGTGCATCCGATTGCCGGACAATCAGATGCGTCCCAGTCATGGACATCTCACCGCCTAAATACCCCATAACGACACGGGTGGGTACACCTGCCGCGCGCATGAGCGTGGCAAATGCAGCGCTGAAATGCTCACAAAAACCAATTCGGCGTTGAAAAACAAATTCCTCCAACGCGCGTGGCCCAAGATAAGAACCAGGCTCCAAGGTGTATTCGAAGCCCTGCTTCCGCAGATAATTCAGCCCCGCTTCGACCACCTCCACATCCGTCGCTGAAGCCCCCCGCCACTGCTCCGCTAGATTCTTCAGTTTTCCTGATAACGTCGCAGGTAATTGCAGCGCGGCGATTCGGTGAAATTCCGGTAACTCCTTGGCCTCCATTTGTGGCCGAGAAGTCACGTCCACCTTGCGTGTTTTACGCACGGTGTCGCGAGACCAAAGAAGGCGATCGGTGGATATTCCATCAATCCCATGACCCTTCGAATATTTCACCGGGTAATCCAGGGTTGGCAGCCAGAACTGCCCATGCGGCTCCAAGGTAATGATCTGACGAATGCCTCCAGCTACGACACCTTCCAGCTCAGGAGCATAACTAACGCCTAAACCGCGTGCCCAGCTCAGGCCATGGCATTCCCACAGCACCACACAGCGCCAATAGCGCTGATTGTTATCAGGCATATTGCCCTCAGGAAATTCCACCCGAAAGGCTGTGGCGGTGCTACGAGCGACCTGTAAAACTTTACCAGGGTCCAAAGAAGACGGCACGCCCGTCATCGTGGTATTACCCGATCCCAGACGGACCAAAAAATCCAAACTCACACGAGGGGACACCCGGAAACACAAAAACCACCACCGGCAATCCAGTAAAAACCTTACGCCAGGGCATTTGGATGGGCGCGCAGCCCCATGTTAAACAA
>JAOZVT010000649.1 GCA_025869455.1 Prosthecobacter sp. | reverse complement strand
TGGATGATCGATGAGGAAACGGGGGAGATGGCTTATAAACCTACCGATTCACTTTTCGACTATCTCACGGACCACCTACTGGCCAATCATTTCTTTGGGGACGATGTGCGTCTCGAAGGTTTTTACATAACGGAACATGAGAGAGATCTTCACATCATCATCTCGCAGCCGCTAATCAATGGACGTAGCCTGGACTCCACAAAAGAATTTGTGGCTAAGCTAGAGTCCCAAGGGCTATGGCAACGAATCCCAGGTGCCAGTTCATCTGACTTCTTCATTGATGGTGGTGCCGCAGGGTAACTTCTCATCACCGACCTGACGGAGGACAATGCGCTCTATGCAGAAGAAACTGGACTCCTGCACCCCATTGACATCCATTTTAAATTTGCAGGCCGAAAGACCAGAATAAAGGCGCTGGAGACACTGAAGGTTTACCAAAGTGTCCAGTCATTGCCTTGTACCTGAAGGGACAAC
Organism: Prosthecobacter sp.; assembly: GCA_025869455.1. Lineage (GTDB taxonomy): Bacteria > Verrucomicrobiota > Verrucomicrobiia > Verrucomicrobiales > Verrucomicrobiaceae > Prosthecobacter. The sequence continues at coordinate 7,648 of JAOZVT010000649.1, read as the reverse complement.
TACATTAACCCTCTTCTTTCTTCACGCGCTTGGTCACATCCAGTTCGATGAGGCCATACTTTTGCTCATAGGCCTGAAGCGTCTGCGTCAGGTGTACCCAGAGTCGTTTGGCTCCATCATAGGAGGTGACCACACGGCTAACGATCTGAGCCTCTTCTTCCACCATGGGGCCAAAGGCATTCAGGTTGAGGGCAAAGTCCATGACCACCTCATTCGGCGTCGCAAACAAACGGCTCACATTGGAATACACCGCTGCATTGGGGGCAGAAATTTTGGCTGGAGCAGAAGACTCAGGACCGACGATTTTAACAGAATTAGACATAGGATGAGTTAGGATAAAGGAGAAAGGAGGCGTTCAGGGTGAGTATAAACATTCATGGTCTCACCCCTCAAGAAACCAATCAAAGTCTGCCCTGCTTCCTGGGCAAAGTCCACGGCCAAACTGCTAGGTGCTGAGATGGCTGCGACGATGGGAATGCCGCCCGCGAGCGCTTTCTGAATGATCTCAAAAGACACCCGCCCACTGACTAACAAAAGATGCTGACTCAGCGGCAGCAGGTTCCGCTGAAGCGCGTAACCCAGCACCTTATCCAGCGCATTGTGGCGGCCCACATCTTCCCGAATCACTATCAATTCACCTGAGGCATCGAAGAGCGCACTGGCATGCAATCCTCCCGTCTTGGAAAACGTCTCCTGCGCGGCACGCAGCTTGGCAGGAAGCTGGGAGATCAGCTCGGGGCTGACTTGGAAAGCAGAGTGTTCCGTATTCAGTGTTGCCGCCTCAGAGACTGAAGACGGATCACTGGTTACTGAACACTGTCCCCCAGCAAGAGGCGCAAACTTCTGAAACACAGATTCAATGCTGGTCTTCCCGCATAAGCCGCAGCTAGAGGCGCTGAAGACATGGCGTGTCAGCGAATCCCAGTTCACCACGGCTCCTCCCAAAAGCACATCCACGATGTTACCATGCGTGTTTCCCATGCTGGGACATTGGGAGATTTCTAGGATGTCCCGGGAGCGGCTGACCACCCCTTCCGTCACCAGAAATCCAGCCACCAGCTCCTCATCATGACCGGGCGTGCGCATGACCACGGCCACGCTGCGACCTTCCACCCGAATCTCCAGCGGTTCCTCCCGGGCGACCACATCCTGCCTCACCTCAGCCGATTGGCCTAACTGAAGATGCGTTAATTCCAGCGAGGCAAATTCGCTCATAACGTCGTCTCCACCAACTCGGCACTCACGATGCCCTGAGTCACATGACGTGGCTCGGCAATCAAGCGCACGAGTTTTTCGAAAATCTCACGGCCTTTGATGATTTCAATCTCCACCCGCAGGAAGTAGATCGGGATTTCATCCGGCAGCAGTTTGGGGAACCGCACAAAGTCCTTCTCGGTGGTGAGGATGGCGTAGGCATCTGCCTTTTCACAGCGCTCAATGAACTGCACGATCTCCTTTTCCTGAAAGCGGTGGTGATCCGTAAACCGCGCGACCCAATGCACCTTGGCCCCTAGCTTACGCAGACTGTTTTCAAAACTCTCAGGCACCGCGATGCCTGACAAAGCCCCCACATACTTCCCACGAAAGGCGTCCAGCGGCAGTCGCTCACCCGTGTGGATGTTTTCAAAATGCACCGGGCGGTGGCGGCACTCAATGATCTCCGCCACCGGATTGTACTTGCGGATCTGCTCGATGATCTCAGCACTATCACCATCAGACTTGGTCAAGAAAATGTAGCTGGCGCGGCGCAGGCTGGAGGGCGGCTCACGCAGCGTCCCACGCGGCAGCATGTAGCCCGTGCCAAACGGAGCCGTCTTATCCACCAGCACAATGTCATGCCGATGCTTCAGCTTCAGGTATTGCAGGCCATCATCCAGGATCAGCACATCCGCGCCAAATTTGCGGATGGCATGAGCGCCCGCTTTCACACGATTGCGATCCACCACCACCGGCACGCCCAGGCAGTTTTGCGCCAGCATGAAGGGTTCATCCCCTGCCACATACGAATCCAGCAACACCTTTTCCCCATCGGAAACCACACGCGGCAGTAACTCACGCGGCTTGCGGACCAGCCCCAGCTTGGCCGCGATGCGCCAGCTCCGTGGAATCTTGCGCTGGCGTTTGCTTTTGTAACCACGGCTAAGAATGGCCACCCGCCTTCCCTGAGCCAGCAGCGCTTTGGCAAACAGCTCCACCACCGGAGTCTTGCCCGTGCCACCCACCGTGATGTTACCAATGCTGATCACTGGCACCCCCAGGTGATGATCATGCAGGAACCGCTCGCGATAAAGAAACAACCGCAGCCTCACCGCCCCCTTATAAATGCCCGAAAGCCACCAGAAAGCCGTGCGCAAAAACATGGCCCGCATGCCACGTCGATTGTGGATGATGACATCAATAATGAATTTTTCGAGATCTTCGAGGGTGTCCTTCATCCTGTGGGCGTGAGGAACAGGTAAAGCGGGAGGGGCGGAGACTCAAGTACAGGAGTCATCACTCTCCGAGTGAGGGGTCTTGGATTCTGCTGCCTGAGGAGACTGATGACGACCTTGTCTCCGGCCAATCGGCGCGGTTGGAAAGCAGACCTTTACGGGTGCGATGGATGAATTATGTTGGAGGCATGAGCACCCTCACTGCGATCCTCAATCCATCGCCCGACGGAACGTTGCATTTGCCATTGCCGCCGGGGTGGCAGCCTCAGCAGGCTGTACGGGTCAAGGCTGTCTTGGAGCCTGTTCAGAACCATGATGGAGAGTCGGCTGAATCTGCGAACCTGAAGGGATTTGGCTGTTTGCGAGGCATGATATGGATGGCTCCCGATTTTGATGAGCCGCTTGAGGATTTTGGAGAGTATTCTGCATGAAGCTTCTGATTGATACTCATGCCTTGTTGTGGTTTTGCGAAGGTCACGCCTCGCTCAGCGCAAAAGCACGTGCAGCCATGGAAGATGAAAACAACGAGCGTTACGTCAGCTATGCCTCGGCCTGGGAAGTGGCTATTAAGGTGAGCCTTGGGAAACTCCACCTGAAACTGGATTATGAAATTCTATTTTCGCAGGTGGTGAAGGCCAATGGATTCCAAATGATGGGCCAGGATTTAGGACACTATCAGGCATTGATCGCCATGCCAAAGCATCATGGCGATCCCTTTGACCGGTTGCTGATCGCACAGGCTCAGGTGGAAGGCATGACCATCCTAAGCTGTGACAGGAACTTTACGGCTTATGGAGTGCCGCTTCTTTGGTAGCGGAGTGAATCCCGACTGGGGGAAAATGGCTAGAATCAATGGAGGCATTTCTATTTTGCACGACTGGTTGAGGATGCTTGGTTCGGGGAGTCAACCGATACCCAGATCTCTACCTGGTTGGAATTCTGAAAGGTCGTCTGGATACTATCTCATTGCCGATGACGCATTTGGAGGATTCTTTGCTTTGGATGGAGTGGTCTAGTACCCGGGAAAGGGGACGTATTTTACTTTTCACCTCGCTCTCTTCGCTGGGAGACCCTCGATTGTAACGACACTCAGTTTCTTGTCTGGGAGTGCAGCGCAGCCATTTCAAAGCTCAGGATCTAGGGTGAATTCACCTTTTCCAGAACATCACTCAGAGAGTGATGAGTACTGTACTAATACCGTCTCACCACGGTATCCGCAGGCTCCCTGACGAGATCCTTTTCAGGGTAATCCAGGGTGAAATGCAGGCCGCGACTTTCATGACGACGAATCGCGCATTCGACGATCAAGGAGGCCGTTTCCACGAGGTTGCGCAGTTCCAGGAGTTCGCTGGTGATGCGGAAGTTCCAGTAAAACTCCTGCACTTCGCGCTTCAGGTTGCGCAGTCGGGCGGCGGCGCGTTGCAGGCGCTTGGTGGTGCGCAGGATGGAAACGTAGTCCCACATCAGGCGGCGGATTTCATCCCAGTTATGGTAGATGACGACGAGCTCGTCATTGTCCACCGCTTCACCACTCTGCCAGGGCGGCACCACGTAGGTCTGCTCACTCTCTTTGCCGATGGGGATCTTCCGCAGCATGTGATCCACCGCACGATGGGAAATGACGAGGCATTCCAGCAGAGAATTGCTGGCCAGTCGATTGGCCCCATGAAGGCCTGTGCAACCCACCTCACCCACGGCGCATAGGCCGCGAATGCGGGTGGCTCCATTGGTGTCCGTGACCACGCCACCACACTGATAATGCGCCGCAGGGACGACGGGGATGGATTGCTTGGTGATGTCGATATCCACCTCCAAGCAGGCTTTGTAGATGTTCGGGAAATGGCTCAGGATGAACTCGGCGGGGCGATGCGAAATATCCAAATAGACACAGGGACCACCGGTGCGTTTGATCTCATGGTCAATCGCTCGTGCCACGATGTCTCGCGGTGCCAGGGAGCCACGTGGATCATACTTATGCATGAACTCGTTGCCCTTGTTATCAATCAGCCGCGCCCCTTCACCACGCATGGCCTCGGTGATCAAAAAGGAACGCTTCTGCGGGTGATAGAGGCAGGTCGGGTGGAACTGGATGAACTCCATGTTTGCAATGCTGGCCCCGGCGCGCCAAGCCATCGCCACACCGTCACCCGTGGCGACGCGTGGATTCGTGGTGTAAAGGTACACACGCCCACAGCCACCCGTGGAAAGTACCACGCGGTCAGAGCGAAAAGTCACCACTTCACCCGTGGTTTCATTCAGCACATACAGACCCAGCACGCGGTCTTCGGTCACAAACCCCAGCTTGGCGGTGGTGATCAGATCCACCGCAAAGTGGTTCTCATAAAGCGTGATGTTGGGCCGCTCCTTCACTGCTGCCAGCAGCTTTTCTGTCAGTTCCCGGCCCGTCGCATCCGCTGCATGCAGCACACGCCGCTGGGAGTGCCCGCCTTCTTTGGTCAGGTCAAATTCCAGGTGCCCGTCAGAGGCCTCGCGCTGGTCAAAATCCACGCCCCATTTGACCAGTTCGGCGATCCGCTCTGGCCCCTCGGTCACGATGGTGCGCACCGCCGCTTCATTGCAAAGCCCCGCGCCAGCAATGAGCGTGTCACTGACATGCTGCTCAATGCTGTCCACCTCACTGGTCACACAGGCGATGCCGCCCTGCGCCCAGTTCGAATTGGAATCCAGAGCCCCGCGTTTGGTGATGATGGCCACACGGCCATGTTCAGACGCATGCAGCGCCGCGCTAAGACCACCGGCACCACTGCCGACAATGATAAAGTCGTAATCAGTCACAAGAGAGGAGGCTAGTTGAGGTCAGGCCTAATCATACGATCAAATCGTCCACCTCGGCTAGAAGGACTCTTCAACTCATCAGGATCAGAACTCATAACAAACAAGAACATGGCAAGTTTGACACAAACTGCCAAGCAGCTTATTTGCCGGACGGCCTGCTATTCCTCCTGACTTTGGATCGGCCCGATGTCCATGCCATCGTAGCTATCCAGGCCCTGATCATAGGCAAACTGGTACAGCTCATCGTTGCGCGTGTCCAGACTCTCAGGGGTATGCGTCTCCTCTTTTTCCACGTGCAACCACCAGGGACGAGGTGCATTCGGGTCTTCTTCTTCGAGCTGGTAGATATCCACAAACCGATACCCTTCCGCCACCAGCAGATCACGGGCTTTTTCCAAAGCCTCAGGTTCATGGTGGGTGAAAAAGTATCCCCACAACATGTTTTCCAGCATGTTCCAGTCTGTCTTCTCAAAGATGTTCATAAACATCTTCTGAAGCATTTCACGGGTGATGGTCTTTTCTTGGCGGGGCTTTGGGTCTGGCATGATTGGAGTGCTTATTGGGAATATAAAAGGGCGAGTAAAGGCCTTGTCGAGCTTTTACCAAAGGGAACATTTCCGGCCCTTACTTCTCGCTTTTTTTCTTGTCCAAATAGGCACCGAGTTTCTCGATCTCTTCTGCACCTTGAAAACTCGGCGACATAGGATCAAGCCGATCCTGGCGACGTTTCATGGACAAAAAGACAACCCCCAATACGCCTGAAAGACCTATCCGCACCCATTGGTAATTCATGAGGTCCCGATAGAGATCGGGATCGCGGGAGCGATCAGCAATGCTCCCCCCAGCACGTCGTCCTGGGTATTGGACCTCGACATGGCCTGAGGCTTGTTCCCGAAGGCAATCAATCAAGAAAACCACCGTGAGGATGAAAAAACAGTAGCTCAGTATTTTCATGCTGGAGTCTAACAGCTGGTATCACTTCAGCAATTCCACATTATCAATCAAACGCGCCTTATCAAAGAACACAGCCAGGGCAATGAGGCCGTCGTTTTTCACGATCTCCAGCGGCTGCAAACTGTGGCGATCCACCACTGAGATGTAGTCTTTGCGGCCTAAGCTAGCGTGATCCGCCAAGTGCTGGTGAATGATCTCTAAAAGCTTCCGACTGCCGGTAACGCCACTCTGCCAAGCCTCCCTCGCTTTGACCAAAGCAGCACGTAGCGCAGGGGCCTGGGCGCGCTCGGCGGCACTCAGGTAACGATTGCGCGAGCTCATGGCCAGGCCATCGGATTCGCGCACGGTTTCCACCCCATGAATCTCCACGGGAAAGTTCAGATCACGCACCAGACGGCGAATGATGGCGAGCTGCTGATAGTCCTTTTTACCAAAGACGGCTTCATCCGGCTGAACCAGATTGAAGAGTTTGGCCACCACGGTGCAGACCCCATCAAAGTGCCCTGGACGACTGGCTCCGCAGAGGACTTTGGACAAGCTGTTTTCAGAGATCTGCACGCTGCGATCTTCGTGATAAACCTCTTTTACCGCCGGGGCAAAGACCACATCCGCCCCAGCTTCCCGACAGAGGGTAAGGTCGGCCTCAAGCGTGCGTGGGTAACGGTCAAAGTCCTCGTTGGGCCCAAACTGCAAGGGATTCACAAAGATGCTGGCGGCCACCTGGGCTTCCTTTCCAGCCATCTTCCGGGCCTCTCTCACCAGGGTTGCGTGGCCTTCATGCAAGGCTCCCATGGTGGGGACGAAAATAACTTTCCCGGCGGCTTTTCTCCAAGCACGCCATTCTTTCACGGTCTCGATCAATGTCATGATTTCAGGTCTCTCGATTCAAATACGGCTGCGCCCACAATGAAGAGCGAAGCATTTACAGCAGCTAGCACAGTGAAGGCCCGTAGGATCAAAGGCCAGGGAATATCCACCACCAGCAAACGCGCCCAAGTCATGATGTGCTTGGTCAGCAGAAACTGGTCGTAACTCTCCATGAAACCCGTTTCCAGTAGGATGCGATCAATGAGAAAATAGGACAGCGCGGCAATGGTGGCGGCGGCGGGCTTGATGGGAAAGCAGGACAGGAAAAAAGCGATGCTGCTCATCGTAGTCATGCCTAAAGCCAGAAAAACGGAAGCCACAGCATAGCGCTCCAAGCCCGGCCACCAATCATAAAACTCCATGATTCCCGACTCTGGAATCATGACAAAAAAACCGCCACCCCAGCCTCTGATTGACAAGCCTAACAAAAAGGCCGTCCATGCAATGAACTGCACCAAAATGATCGTGTAGCCAATGCAGGTCAGATACTTGATGAAGAGTAAACGCACCCGACTGATGGGCCGTACCAGCAAGAGACGATAGTGCCCATCTTCATTTTCTTTGGCCACGATGTCTCCCGCCACCAAGGCCAAATAAAT
>JAOZVT010000648.1 GCA_025869455.1 Prosthecobacter sp. | reverse complement strand
TGGACGCCATCACCCGCCAGACCAGCGCCCTCATGGCAGACCTCACCGCCCTGGAAATGCCCGTGGCCGTGTCAAATGCCCTGGCCGTGCATCCCGCTGGCGTCATCAATGGCATCGACCAAGAATTCACAGGCCGGATCGAGCGCGTGGACACCGCCACCCTGCATGTCTTGCTGAAAGCCGATATCATCCCCGTCATCCCCCCGCTGGGGTATGACAGCCGTGGCACCACCCTCCGGCTGAATTCGGATGCCGTCGCCGTGGAAGTCGCCATCGCCCTGAATGCCGCCAAAGTCATCTTCGTCTCAGAAGCCGGCCTCACCGCGCCAGATGGAGCCCGCGTGGCCCAGGTTTCCGTGGCGGATGCCATGGACATCTACCGGAAAAAAGATCCGCGTCACGATGTCAATCTACTGTCTAAACTACGCTACGCCGCCCTAGCCTGCCAGGAAGGTGTGCCGCGCGTCCACATTGTGGATGGTAACCAGGATGAGGCCCTGCTTTCAGAACTCTTCAGCAATGAAGGCGTGGGCACCATGATCCATGCGGATGATTACCAGCAGATTCGGGAAGCCTACCCTTCAGACATCCCTTCCCTGCTGTCCATGATGCAGCAGTCCATGGATGATGCCGCCCTAGTTCCGCGCACTCGTGAGCAGATCCAGTCGAACATCAAAGACTTCTTCGTTCTCGAAGTGGATGGAAACCCCATCGGCTCCGTGGCCGTCCACAGTTATGATGAAGGCGGCCTAAAGATCGCCGAGCTCGCCTGCCTCTTCGTCCGCCGCAGCCATAAAAACCGGGGCCACGGCCAGAAACTCGTCGCTTATGCGGAAGAAGTAGCCCGCAAACGCGGGTGTGATGTCCTCGTGGCGCTCAGCACCCAGGCCTTCCGCTTTTTTGAAGAAAAAATGGGCTTCCAGGTCGCTGACCCCAGCGCCCTACCCGCCCCACGGCGTGAGAAGTATGACAAAAGTGGCCGAAACTCCAAAGTGCTGAAAAAGCCTCTGAAGTAGCCCCCTCCCCGCTTCCACAAGGAGCAAAAAGAGCTGCTTTTTCGGCACCCCCGCCAAATGAAGCCATTTCTTTCAATAAATTTAAACTTCTCATTCGCAAGTTCCGCCAATGGCATGATCTGTGCGCCCATTCGGTCCACACCTCACTTCCATGTTCCGCGTCTCCATTCAGGCTCTGCTTGTTGTTGTCATCACCCTCAGCGGCCACCTCAGGGCCGTACCAGACGAACAGCCCCTCGCGGTTCCACAGATCCCCTTCATGCCACCCCAGGAAATCCCTGAGGAGACACTCACCGGCATCGCCCTGAATCGCGTCACCTTTGAGCGTGAATTCGACTCTCCCGTCACGCTCGCCACCATCCCCGAGGGAAATGGGGAACAAGTTATCGCCATGCAGCGCGGTGAATTCTGCGCCGTGAAGCTGGATGGCAGTGGGGAATGGCGCAGCTTTCTAGACTTCCGCCAGCGCATGGCCGGGATCCTCCTCTTTGAAGAAGGCGTGCACGGCATCGCCTTTCACCCACAGTTTGAAAAAAATCACCTCTTTTACCTCAGCTACACCCAGAATGATCCCCGCCGCACCGTCATCAGCGAGATGCGCGCCAGCGAAGGCCCCAGCCCCGTCGCCCTACCGGAGACAGAGCGTCTCTTGCTAGAGATCCCACAGCCCCTGGCAGACCACTGGGGCGGCCACCTCACCTTTGGGCCAGACGGCCTCCTCTACATCGCCCTGGGAGATGGCGGGCTGAGGGACGATCCCTACCGCCTCGCCCAAAATCCCTGGGTCCTGCATGGCAAAGTACTGCGTCTGGATGTCAATGGCCGCAGCGGTGCCCTGCCCTACGCCATCCCCACAGACAACCCCTTTGCCAATGAGCAAACCATCCGCAGCGAGATCTACGCCCTCGGCTTCCGCAATCCCTGGGGCCTCAGCTTTGACACCCACACAGGCCACCTCTGGTGTGCCGATGTCGGCCAGGATCTCTGGGAAGAAATCAACATCGTCAAAAAAGGTGCCAACTACGGCTGGAGTGATCGCGATGGCCCCACCCCCGCCACCTTTCATCCAGAACCCCTCATGGCAAACGTAGCCGTCACCCAGCCCATCCACGCATACAGCCGCTTTCGGAATGAAGGCATCTGCATCGTCGGCGGGCACGTCTATCGCGGGGATAAAATGCCCATCCTCCAGGGCAAATACCTCTTTGCCGACTGGGGTTACGGCACCGTCTGGGCGCTGGAAATGGACACGCTGAATGAGCACGCCACCCGCCGTCTCGTCCTGCATCGCAAAGCAGAGGCCAGCAAGCTGAACCCCACCCTCGTCACCGCAGATGCCGAGGGAGAACCCATCATCATGTCCCAGGACGGTGCCCTCTACCGCCTAGAATACAGCGAAGAAAGCTCCCAGTAGTCCCGTTATTCGATAGGCTTTTTCCCGCCTATCGAATCTCCCGACCACTCCACCATGCTCCTGCGTCTCCTCCCCGTCTTCTTCCTTGTCAGCAGCGCCGTCTTAGCCATCGACGACTACAAACTCGGCCCGCTTTCCCAGGAAAACGCCAGCGTCCCGAAAGGGCAGGTCATCCCCATGCCTGCGCATGAATCCCAGATCTACCCTGGCACCACACGCGACTGGTGGATCTACGTGCCCGCGCAGTATAAAGCCGAACAACCAGCCAATCTCATGGTCTTCCAGGATGGTCACGACTACGTCGGCCTCAAAGGAGCCTGGCGCGTCCCCACCGTCTTTGACAACCTCATCGCCAGCGGAGACATGGCACCCACCATCGCCATCTTCATCAATCCCGGCCACTCCGGCAGCGCCAAACCCGCCAGCGCCTGGAAAAGCAACAATCGCGGCAAAGAATACAACACGTTAGGCAATACCTACGCCCGCTTTCTGCTGGAAGAAATCATCCCCCAAGTCACCAAAGACTATCGCCTAACCAATGATCCCGAAGGCTGGGCCATCGCTGGAGCCAGCAGCGGTGCCATCTGCGCCTTCACCGTCGCCTGGGAGCGCCCAGACAAATTCCGCAAAGTCTTCTCCACCATCGGCAGCTTTGTGGACCTCGCAGGCGGTAATGCCTACCCCTCCATCATCCGCCTGACCGAACGCAAACCCCTACGCATCTACCATCAGGATGGAGCCAACGACCTGGACAACCCCTACGGCAACTGGCCCCTGGCCAACCAGCAGATGGACAAAGCCCTCACTTACATGGGCTACGATCACCACTTTGAGTTAGGCGACGGCCAACACAACAGCAAGCACGGAGCCTCCCTCTTCCCCGAAGCCATGAAATGGCTCTGGCGGAAATAGAGCAGAACAGATCATCTCCGACCGTAGGCAGAGATTTAGCGGCCAGACTTCGCCACCAAAGCCAAGTTTTCCACCAGACCTCTATGCTAGAGGCCTAACAAAATATACCTTTTAACGGCTCACCTTCCCCACTTGCTCAGGCGTCAGATACTCCAACGCTTTCGCAGGTTGAACCCGGACAAAGGCATTCGCCTTCGTGGCCTGTTCCGGGGTCAGGGGTAAGGTGGCCAAAGAAGTTCCTTGGAGTTGCTTCTTTTGATCCGAGGCAGGCGCTGATCGGTAGCTACTCCCCAGTTGGCTAATGCGGTGATGGCCCACTTTCTTGGCCAATTCAGACTGCTCCTCAGTCGTCACATAAACTCCATCCGCACATTGCGCAGCGGAGGCTTGCTTCACCAAATCATCAAAGGCCACCTTCGCCGGATCATAGTCCACCAGTGTGACCTCATGACCATCATAGAACCCAGCCTCCGTCTTCACCACTCCTTCGATCTGGCCAATCTTCATCTCCCCGGTCCAAAAACAAGACTGTGAAAAAGCCGCCCGCTGCGTGGTAGCCGCACTCACTTTCAGACCTGCCAAGGCCTGCAATTCAGGAGAGGCTTCCAGCCCCGCTTTCTTCAGAGCCTGCACCATGCGCTCCGCCAAAGGTCTCGCCGTCCAGACCCCATCCTTGCGTGGAACCAGATCCTGTCCCTTCGCATCCAGAAAGCGCACCACTTGGTAATTCCACGCAGGTTCATGAAAACGTTTCAGCGTCTCACCATCCTTACCTGACTTATTGTTAGGTATAAATACCGGGACGAAATGTTTTTCTATCGCCGCCACCATAGCCGGCTCACTCAGCACTTCACGGCCAAACTGCTGACATCCCGAACAACCCGGCACCTCCTGAAAAAGTAAAAACACCGGCTTCCCCGTCGCCTTAGCCTCCGCCAGCCCCACATCCACATCCCGCCCCCAACTCACCCGGCCAACTTCAATCGGGTTCGCCGAAGGCGTATCGGAGGCACGCACACAACTGGCCATCGAGGAAAACACAACAAGGTTAAAAAGCAGACACCAAGATGAATTTAAAAACGTCTTCATGAGAAATCTAGGGGTAATCACAACCATGGGAGAAGCGCCTCTTCTGATTATTCCAACAATCTGTCCCTACCTCTGACTAGCACCTCAGAAGGCGATCACTGCGTGCACCGCAGCATACTGGTTAGGCGACTCGCCTTTCACCTACAATCTGCACTTGCAGTGTCTGCTCTACCTCATCAAGCACAAGCTGCTCAATGGTGAAACCCTGCTCCCAGCGACCTAGCATCTTTTGAGGAATGGAAACAACAAAACGATACGGATGCTGATCTCGCGGCCCCTCCCCTACCCATGCGATACCATCAACATCCACGCCGAACTTTGTATTCGCTGCATTTTCAGGAAGGAAGTCGTCAATCCAAAATCTTCGAAGCGAAGCATCCTCCGAATCATGAAGCCAACCACAGGCTCCATACGCCAGGGCCGTCCAGAAGTGAGAGTCATCCATGACTCGATGACGATTTGATCTCTCAGTCATGGCAATCCGATCTCAGTGTATGGCTTTAGTAGATTTCTCAAACAACTTTAAAGGTCAAGAACGTCTAGTTTTAGCCATAGACTGACAGGAGTCCACGAGCTTCCGCTGGTTTCTGACCAAGTGTCTTGGAGGTTGTACACCGAATTAGCAGATCCAGAATCCTCCCACTAAAATGAATCCTATGGTAGCAGGCAGGTCGAGCACAAACGACCACGCTGTGCCAGCAGCCGCGACACTAAACGCTTGTAAACGATTCTGTAATCGACGGTCATAAAACATGGAAATAAGCAGCAACCATTCGACCATTCGAATCGGTATTAGACCTGCCATAAACCAAACACTGTGGGAAGACGAAGTGATCCAGTTATAATAGGGATAACCAAAGGCAACCCCGATCAAAGTTCTCGTTAGTCCAATAACAAACCAGTGGCTATTTGGTTTCCGGTAATGCCTCGACATCATGTAAGCTGCAAAGCAATAGCCCGACAACTTAATCACCCCAAAGGCGAGACCTCCTAACTCAGGGCTGTCAATTCCTGCTGGCATAATCGTATCAAGCGGCCATCACCTGTCCCATGGCAGCTTCCATCAGTTTCTCCTGCGTCGCTTCAGCGCGTGTAAAGCTGCCACCGATGTGGCCTTCATTCAGCATTAAAATGCGGTCGCTCATACCGATGAGTTCCGGCAGTTCGCTGGAGACCAGCAGCACCGCTTTGCCTTCAGCCGTAAGTTGATTGATCAGTTCGTAGATCTCTAATTTGGCCCCGACATCAATGCCGCGCGTTGGCTCATCCAGCATCACCACCTGCGGGCCAGTCATGAGCGCCTTGCCCAGCACCACCTTCTGCTGATTACCACCTGATAAACGACCCACGATAGCCTCCAACCCCGTGGCTTTTACCCTCAGGTTTTTGAAATACTCCAGGTTACGCACCGTCTCCTGGCTGCGATTCACAAAGCCTGCGCGACTGAATTGGCCTAACGAAGAGAGTGACATATTAAAGCCGATCTCTTGCTCGATCACCAGCCCGTAGCGCCGCCGATCTTCACTCACCAGAGCCAAGCCTGCTTTCAGAATCTGCGAAGGTTGCAGCCCATCCAGACTGCGCCCACTCAGCTCCACATGCCCTGCCGCACGCTTTCCCCACGCCCCGAAAAGATGCATGAGCAATTCGGTACGGCCAGCGCCCATGAGACCACCGATCCCCAGCACCTCGCCAGCTTTCAGTTCAAAGCTAATGTCATGCAGGCGATCCGCCCCAAGCTCATCCTTCACGGAGAGACTCTTTACACTCAGCACTGCCTCACCCTGCTTACTGGCACGGCGTGGAAACAGATCCGTGATCTCACGTCCCACCATGTTTTGAATGACCTCCGCCTTGGTCATATCTTTGGCCTCTTTCGTGACAATGCTACAGCCATCTCGGATCACGGTGATGCGGTCAGAAATGGCAAAAACTTCATCCAGCTTGTGGCTGATGTACACGCAGGCCATGCCCCGCGCCCGCAGATCCCGCAGGATCTCCAGCAGGATCAGCACCTCATGCTCCGCCAAAGCAGCGGAAGGCTCATCCAGAATTAGAATCTTTGAATCCTTCGCCAGCGCCTTCACGATCTCCACCAACTGCTTTTGCCCCACGCCTAACGAGCCCACCCGCGCCGCTGGATCCAGGTCCACTTTGAAGCGATCCAACAGCACCTTGGCTTCTCGATAAATCTTCGGCCAATCAATGAACCCGCCCAAACGCTTCGGTTCGCTGCCCAAAAAGATGTTCTCCGCCACCGTCATTTCATTCACCAAGGCCAGTTCTTGATAAATGACCGCAATGCCCGCCTTGGCCGCATCTGAAATGGAGCGAAACTGTGCTTCCTGCCCCGCCACTTCAAATCGCCCCTCATAGCTACCATAGGGATGAATGCCAGAGAGCAGCTTGATCAAGGTGCTTTTCCCGGCCCCATTTTCCCCACACAGCGCATGGATTTCACCCGCTTTCAGATCAAAGGACACGTCCTTGAGGGCAATAACCCCAGGAAATTTCTTGGTTAGGTGTTGAGCGGAAAGGATCATGATAAAATTCTGGCTAAAACAAATGCAAATGCCAAGAACCGAATAGGCAATAGTCCGTTTTCAGCATTCCCTTTGATACCCCTTCCAGCCCATGATTCTTGCCGGGAACTGAACACTCTTTGCTGAATACGAAACACTTCCGGCCTTGGCATACTTCCAGATTGTGCCTAGTTCCTTCCACCAACCACCATGTCATCTGACCTTCCGCCTCTCCGCAGCCCCATGGACCTTGAACGTGTCCTGGAGTTTGAATTCGTCCGCGCTACTGAAAATGCAGCACTTCAGTCCATCCATTGGTTAGGCCGTGGACAGAAAGAATTGGCAGACGCCGCCGCTTGCAGCGCCATCTATGGCGTCTTTGACATCCTGGACATTCGCGGAGAAGTCGTCATTGGCGAAGGCATCAAGGACAATGCCCCCGGCATCTTCGTGGGAGAGCATCTGGGCACCTGGAAGACAGGCAGCCCGCGCTTTGACATCGCTTTGGACCCCATTGACGGCACCACCAACATCGCCAAAGGCACGCCTAACAGCATCTCTGTCATCGCCGCTGCGCAAAAGCCAGAAGGTGCCCCCAGCGCCATGAAGCACATCCCCAGCTTTTATTGTCATAAGCTGGCCTATGGTCCGGCGGTCAAACGTGCCCTGAAAAAGAATGGCAACGCGAGCCTCCTAGACATGCCTTTGAAGGACGTCATCACCTTCATCGCCGAAGCCTTGGGTAAAAACGTGCGCGATGTCGTCGTCGTCACCATGGATCGCCCCCGCCATGCGGGCATCATTGAGGAAGTTCGCGCCTGTGGAGCCGCCCTGCGCATGATTACCGATGGAGACATCACCGCTGCCGTTGCCCCATCTCTGCCAGACAGTGGCGTGGACATGTATGTCGGTATGGGTGGTAGCCCTGAGGCTGTGCTAGCCGCCGCTGCGCTGAAGTGCCTGGGTGGCGATATGGATGTGCGCATGTGGTTCCACACCGAGGAGCACCGCGCTGAAGTCGCCGCCACTACGAGTGAAGAAGAAATGAACCGCGTCTTCCGCAGTGACGACCTCATCATGGGAGAAAGTGCTCTCTTTTGCGCCACCGGCATTAGCGACAGTCCATTGCTCCCGGGCGTCAAACTCATCGGACATCGCGTGGAAACCCACAGCATCCTCAT
>JAOZVT010000647.1 GCA_025869455.1 Prosthecobacter sp. | reverse complement strand
TAGATGCCAGGACGAGCTTGTGAAATTTTTCACAAATTCGGGTTGCCCCTCTCCCAGCGACTCCGATAATCGTCCAAACACCGTTCTTCTTGCCCATGTCTGCTCCTGCCGCTGCCGCCACCCCTACCACGCCGCCACCTGTTGATCTGGTGAATGTGCAAATCGACGGCGTTTGGCATAAATTCCCCAAGGGAACTCGAATGATCGAAGCCTGCAAACAGGCGAAGAAAGAGGTTCCTCATTATTGTTACCACCCCAAGCTGACCAGCCCCGGCAACTGCCGCATGTGCTTGGTAGAAATGGGCATGCCCCCGCGTCCAACTCCTGGCCAGGAGCCAGAAAAAGATGAACACGGCATGGCTAAGATCGGCTGGATGCCGCGTCCCGTGATCGCTTGTGCCAACACCGTGGCGGAAGGAATGGGCATCCGCACAGAGTCCGTTCTGACCCAGGAATGCCGCAAAGGGGTGATGGAATTTCTCCTGATCAACCACCCTCTGGACTGCCCGATCTGTGACCAGGCTGGAGAGTGCCGCCTGCAAGAGTTCAGCGTGGAGCATGGCAAAGGTGAGAGCCGCTTCCGCGAAAATAAGGTCAAGAAGCCGAAGAATGTGGACATTGGCCCACGCGTGCGTCTGGACGATGAACGCTGCATCATGTGCAGCCGCTGCATTCGCTTCACTGCCGAAATCGCTGATGATCCGGTGCTGGGCTTCACGGAGCGAGGCAGTTACACCACGCTGGCTGTGCATCCTGGCAAGCGTCTGGAAAACAACTACTCCCTTAACACGGTGGACATTTGTCCAGTGGGGGCTCTGACCTCCAACGACTTTCGTTTCCAACAGCGTGTGTGGTTCCTTGGTGAAACCAACAGCATTTGCACAGGTTGTGGCCGTGGCTGTAACATGGAAATCGGTGCCCGTGGTGACACCATCTTTCGCCAAACTCCCCGTGACAATAACGACGTCAACTCTTCATGGATGTGTGACCGTGGTCGTTTGGACTTCCACTTTGTAAATAGCGAGTTCCGCCTGACGGACCCAATGATCAAGGTGGCAGGCAAGCACGAGAATGCTTCTTGGAAACAAGCCATTCAGACCGTGGCCGAAGGATTGGCAGGCTTGAAGGGCGAAGAGATCGCCATCATTGCCAGTGCGCGCATGACCAATGAAGAGCTGTTCTTTGTGAAGCAACTGGCCAAGCTGCTGGGCACCGAGAATGTGGATGTGATCCCACGTTTGGGTGAAGGTGACAATTACCTAAGTGCTGCTGACAAGAATCCCAATACCCTGGGGGCCAAGCAAATTCTGGGCATTGAGCCTGGATCACGCATTCCTGGAATCACAGAACTCATGAGCCGTGGTCGCCTGCGTGCGGTATTGGCTCTGGGTGAAAACTTACTGAAGGTCGGCTTTGAGCGTCGCGACCTGGAAAAAGTCAGTTTCCTAACCACCCTGCACGTCATGGCCAATGCTAGCGCCGAGCTTTCCCAGGTGGTTCTGGCCGGGAATGCCTACGCTGAAAAACGCGGCAGCATGATCAACGTCACGGGTCGCCTGCAGCGCCTGAACAAAGCGGTGAATGCTCCAGGCAATGCACGGGACACGTGGGAAATCCTGCGCGACCTCGTCGTGGCTTGTGGTGGTTCCAATGGTCTTTACAGCGTGGAAGACGTCTTCAAATGCATGGCTGTGGATGTGCCTGCCTTCGCAGGTCTAAGCTTTGCCAAGATCGGTGATCAGGGCATGCCGCTTCTTGAAACTGATGAGAAGATCCCACTACTGGAACGCGAAAAAGAGCGCAAGTCCAAAGGATTGATTGTTGGTTAGACCGTTCACCATTTACAAAAAAGCTACGCTGAAAGGCGTGGCTTTTTTTGTGGCTTTATCGGGGCTTAGCGATTGATCGCGATGTTCGGGTTATTTTTTTGATACGCTTATGGTTAGGCGGCTACTGTTTATAGATTACCACGACGGCGGTTGTAGGACCGGAGGGTGATGAATCATGACCGAAGCCGACGGTTTGCAGGTTGGCTGCTTCGATTCCATTTTCGATCAAGTATTGCCTCACGGCTTGAGCGCGGCGTTCTGATAAGGAGCGCGCATAGTCTTCTGTTAACTCGGGTGGAGCATAACCAGCGATCAGATAGCGGGGTTTCTCAGCAGGCCAAGAAGTGGCTAGTTCCTCGAGTACTTTTTTATGGGCCCCATTCAGCAAGAAACTGTTTCCCTGGAATTCTAAAGCTGATGTGGCTGGCTTCAAAGCTGTGGTCATGGGGCTGGAAAAGCCCTCGCGAGGCCCCAGGGCAAAAACAATGTCAGCTTCACTCTTCTTGAGCAGCGGCGGAAATTCGCTGCAACTGCACAATGCGAGAGATAGGCCTAGGCTTGATAACAATAATTTCATCGCATCCAACGGGGTTCCGAAATGGTGCCGTAATTGGTCAGTACCGCCCGGCGATTCGAGGTACGTAAATCGTGAATGTAGAGCGTGCCATGCTGTGCGTAGCAGAGATAGCGTCCGTTGGGACTCCATGAGGGGTGTTGCGCGCCCTCCGCCTGGATGACACGGGATTTACCTTGGGGATAGTCTTGTAGCACGACGGCGGTTTCATTCCCAATGCGCGTGGTGAAGGCAACCATGCGACCATCTGGAGAGAACTCGGGGTCTGTGCAGAAACTGTATCCGACACGCCAAAGATAGAGTTTGGATTCTGCCTTGGCCTGTTCAGGCACCTCCGCCACGTAGAGCCGGGGACCATGCCCGCGATCATCTGCAAAGATGATCTGCTTTCCATCGGGATGCCAGGAAGGGCTGCTAGGCGCTCCCACCGTATCGCTGATACAGCCTGCTGTGTTGGAACTCAGATCGGTAACAAAGATCTCTGGATTGCCTAAAAAGCTCATGACCAAAGCCAGCTTCTGACCGTCGGGTGAAAAGGCTGCTCCGAAGCTGGTCCCTGGAGTATCCGTCACCGTGCGCTCCCAGCCCAATCCAAGATCTAAGATGAGAACCACGGGAAATCCTGAACGATACGCCGTGTAGGCGATGGCTGCTCCATCGGGTGATAAGGTGGGCGAAACGGCTCCATACTGGTGCCGGGTGATCTGCTGAATTTCCTTACCTTGACTATCACAACGGTAGATCTGTTTGGTGCCTGTGCGGTCACTGACGAAGACGAGACGGCTGGTGGAAAGCCCGGGCTTACCCGTCACGGCGTAGATGATGTCGTCTGAAAACGCACTTAAGTTTTCATCCAAGCCCGGAGCCGCATAAGTGCGCTCAAAGATCAGCTTGCCGTTGATATGAGAGAGTCGGCCATTGATACGCCCGCCGACGGACGAGCCTGAAACGGTGTATTCAGCGCCTTCTTCCGTGAGTTGAAACTCCCGTGAATTTGTCAATTCATCCGCCAATTCCGTTTTGGCACTGGCACCGGTTCCGCCAGTAAACTCACCCAGGGTGAGTTTATGCTGGGGCAATTTCACTGGCTCCGACTTATTGATCCCTGGAATTTTCAGCCAAGCGGGCAGGGTCGCGGCCTCTGCTACTGGCTGCATGAGCAGGAGCAGGGTGATAAATAGAATGCGCGGGCCGATCATTTACTCGATGTGGAAGTTTACTTCCACAGTGTAGCGGTCTTTCGGGAAACTTGAAGGGAGAGACTCTGAAATCTTTTTGACGCCTTCTCCAGCCTTTAGAACAGACTGATCCAGCAAGTCGGAACCGGAAGATTTAGACAGACGTGATTCCAAGATACTGCCATCGTGCCCAATCGTGAGGGTCAACCGGGTGTTCCGCTGCAAAATGGGGACTTGGCTGACAGGAGGTGCATTCCATTCTTTTTTCAAGGCCGTCTCCAGAGCCTTCAGCACAGGGTCCATATCTGCGCCGCCCAGCGCTCTTTTCTCCGCTGCCTGCTGCTTTTCCAGCTTGAGGACTTCCATCATGGTCAGGGGGCTTCGATCCAGCTTGGCGGTCGGCACGGTTTTATCATCCAGCTCCAGCACCGGAGATAGGGTGATGATTTTCGTGGTCGGTTTAGCCGTGGCGGTGCTGCCCATGCCGGATGAAGAAGGGGCGACCAAAGGGCTTTCTTCTAAAAGCCCCGTCACATCCGCTGGTGGAGGCACTGCCGCGCTAGGTTTAACGGCTGATTTTTCAGAAGGTGCGGCGGGAGGAGGTTCTGGAGCCACCGAGGGCTTCAGGAGAACTTCTTTAAAGCTGGAGGGTGGAAACCAATACTTCCCATCGGCAGCTTTGGTTTCATTCCAGCTTGGTTTCCAAAGTGGCAACAGCGTCCAAGCAACGAGCCCCACCAACACATGAACCAAGACGACTACGACCGTCACCAAGGCGATGGGTTCCAAGGGTGCTGGGCGTGAGGCAGGAGGCATGAGTGAGGAATAGACTCAATGAGTCTTGTCGGTTTCGATGACTTCCACGGAGGTTTGCTTAACACCTGCGCGATGCATTTCATCCATGAGCCGCGCCAAAGCGCCCGCCGCAAAATTATCAGGCATTTGCACCAGCACACCCGTTTCTGGTTTCTTACCAATGAGTTCGGTCAAAGTGGGCAAGAGGAGTTCCCCTGAAACGGCTTTCCCATTCAATAGGATGCTCTGATCTGGCTGAATGGCGAGTTTGATCAGGTGCGTGGGCGGCTGTGCTTTTTCCTCGACTGGACGGAGCCGATCTGAGGCGATATCCATCTTTTCACGACGTAAAAAGGGAACCACGACGACAAAGACGAGCAGGAGAACCAGCACCAAGTCCAGCAGCGCTGTGACGCTGATCTGGCTCACATAAACGGGTAAATGACGCTGTGAGGCACGCTTCATGCAGAAGTTAACTTGCTAGGCTGCGTCAAAGATTGGGTGGGTGGGCTGCTAAACCCAGGCATGGAGGGTGTGCCCATGGAGCCTAAGCTGGGCGGGGATTCATCGGGGCTGTGATGATCGACAAACTGCCGATCTAAGACGCCCGCGAGTTCATTGGCAAAGTTATCCAGGCGGATGATCAACTGGCGGATTTTGGAGACGAGCGCGTTGTGCGCGATCAGGCTAGGGATGGTCACAAACAAGGCCAAAAGCGTGGTCAGCAGGGCGGAGCACACACCTGGAGCCAATATGGCAATGCCAGCGGTACCCTCCGTTTGTGCCAGGATCGCAAACACATCCAAAATGCCCCAAACGGTGCCTAGCAATCCCAAAAAGGGCGCGGCGGCTAGGACAGTGGCGATGATGCCCAACTTTGCCTCTACCTTGGTCGCGGAGGTCATGACAGCACGTTCCATGGCGTTTTGGACGGAGCCCATTTGAGAAGCGGTGATGCGGCCTGCCCCTTGCAAACGACTGCTGAAAGCACGCCCAGGATCTTCCTCCCCCACCAAGTAAAAGGCCAGCTCGCGGCAGGCTTCATGATACACATGATACATGGGGGACAAGGCCGTGCGTTCGCGGGTCAGATACAGAGCCAAGGGGTGGGCACTCTCCCTGAACTTGCCCATGAAGACATTGTTGGCGGTCGCGGTGCGACTTAGCAGCATCCATTTGGCCGCTAAAACGGTCCAACTGATCATGGACAAAAGCGCCAGCAAGCCGGCAATGACGAGGCTTGGCAGCGAGAGGTTTTCTAAACCAAACTGGAGACCAGATACCGCAGCGAGAGGAGTCAATTGCATTGGAAACAAAGTTGCCTAGTTAAACGATCTTGAATGTCTGCCGTCAACATGAGATTCACACCGAGGGGAAAAGCCGTGAGGTACTCGGGTGTGACACTTCTTTGACCGCTCACCCGCGTTACCACCTTCGAAAACAGACATCCGCACGACGCCACGGTCAGTCTGCGAGATCTCCGAAGTCGCGGGACGAGCGAGTGTGTTCCAGGATGCAGGACTGTCGAAAAGCGGATCATGGTTTTTAGGGTGATTCAAGAGACTCTAACCGTGGAAAGCTCAGTGGCCGGATGGGGATGCATTTCATTTTCTCCCCATTTGGGGACTCCGAGGCGTTATCCGTTGATTTTCAGCGCTTTGGGATGGGGATTTCTTGGGGATAAGTTTCCCCATGTGGGGAAGCTTGGGGATTGGGTGGAGGAGTGATTCATAGAAACCATCAGGAATGAGGGGGCTTTGAACGGGGTGTTTGGGATGGCGGGCATCCGAGTGCGAGGCCATGTTAGATATTATCTAATGATATTCTCAAATGTGGAATTTGCAATGGATAGCTGGAGGATTGGCGAAGAGGGACGAATAAGCTCTTCTGCAATCGGATATTGAGGTGTAGGAACCAGCGCTTTTTCGGGCACTCGTCACCCTAGAATTCTTCGCGTGTTGTTATTCAATTAAGACGCGATTTCAGGGCTGATCAGGCCGACAGACCTGAGAAACCTTTAAGAACCAAAAGTCCGCCTCCAATGCAACACAGCAGTCCGCACCAAAGCAACTTCTTTGCTCGTGGGGGAGCGGTTTTTTGATATTTTGGGGCATTGGCTAAAAATATTACCCTATAGACAAAACAGAGAGCACCGAGCCCAAAATCGACCATGGCTGGATTGTACTTTAGAGCAAGAACTGGAGAATGTTTCATCTATTGGGGAGGTAAGTTTTCCGGGATCTGTGGAGACTCTCCAGCAAACTTGTCAATGTATTCATAACCATATGCAGACGTCTCTCCTGCCACCTTTCCAAGGTCACCATACATGATCGCCGGATTGTCGATGATATTTTTCCAACCTGACCTGAACAAATTAACCCCTCCTTTTGCAAAAAGTCAAAAAGTTGCCAGGCATGAATGGCACTCAGTTAAGCGGCGGCGCGGTAGGGGATTTCCTGGAACTTGCGGCGCGGGCGGGTGAGTAGTTGGTAGCTTTTCGGAATAAGATTCCCGGCAAAATGTGCACCTCCAGAAATGCGATGGACATTTCTTACAACCTGACCAACCCGATCAATGCCGGGTCTGGGGTGTATCGGTTGATGGCGTGACTAAGGTGTGATGATGAAAAGAAGCTCTTCATTAAACGATAAACGCTTCTAGATGTGACTTCGTGGCAGAAAAAACCGTCGAAATATGACGCCTGAGCCACATAGAGCATATCCACTGCGTCATTTCGAATGACGACTGATGAAAGCTGAAAATTGATCTGCTTTCCCCTAGCCCGACGCTCTAGAGCCAATAAGGCGTAGGCTAGATTGTACCGAAACGCGATTGAGTTGCACAAAGGCTCTGGCAGTGGGGTTTTTGACGCGAAATGGAGAGCGTGAGTGTATGAAATCGTTGCCTTGAGTAGTAATGCCAATGCAGTTTCGGCTAAGTAACCCGATGTCAAAAAATTGTCCCAGTCCATGGATGTGACATTCGGGATTTGGCCGATTGTGCGTTGAAATTCGAGGTATTCCTGCGAGTCCGCCTCTATAGATTTGAGCCAGTTTTCCGACTCCTGCTTTTTCGCTTTGAAGACTGGCGATACATTCCCAGCTTTCATCGACTCAATTAGCGATGGCAGTTCTCGGTGCCAACCTGCACTTTCGTTGGCGGAAAGTAGTCTTTGTTGAAGGCCAGCGCTCACCCAGTTGAAGTGCGTATTAAGTGAAGCTGGATCTTTGATTATATATAGTTGGTTTGAGTATTTGACAAGGCCTTGAAAATCTTGGATGAAGTTAGAGGCTGGATCTGTGTTAGTTTGGTTAACGGTCGACTCAAGGAGGTTGCCTGTAGTTACTATTAGATGATGGTTTGGTGAGGCTTGTAGAAATCGACGCAGCGGTGCACCCCGATCAGTGTGAAGCCGGATGGCATTTTTGTCTGCAACTTTACGGATAATTCTAGAACCCATTTAATATGGTAGTCTGCGGGTGTCTTTTGACAACAACTTCGCGAAATGCGATAAGATGCCATGCGATAAAGATAAAATGCCAAAGAAAGATAAGATGCCAGGCATGAATGGGGAAAACGGGGTCAGGGTGCGACAATTGACTGACTGATCCTATAAGCCACTGTCTGGCATGCCGCGCAGCCTTCGTATCCAATATCCCGGTGCCTATCATCGGGTCTTGGCGCGGGGCAACCGTCGGGAAAGCATCTTCCATGATGACGATGATCGGCG
>JAOZVT010000646.1 GCA_025869455.1 Prosthecobacter sp. | reverse complement strand
AGTCTGACACCCCCGCTTTTACTCAACCACTGGCCAGAAACCGTCTCCACCCCTGCCACACTTTCCACATCCCCTGATGCCTTCGTTGTGGATGAGATTTCCCTGCCCGTCCCGAATCCCTGGAAGCGCAATATCCGCCTCGCCGACCTCGCTTTCCTGAATGATCAGGGTGATGCAGCGGGTGTCACTTTCGATGGTGATGCGTGGCTGATTTCAGGCCTGAAGGGTGATCTCGAAAAGGTCACCTGGAAGCGCTTTGCCTCTGGTCTGCATGAGCCCATGAGCATTGTCTCCCGCCAGGGTGAACTCTTCGTCTTCGACCGCAGTGGCATCTGGAAACTGGCGGATACCAATGGTGACAAGGAAGTGGATCGTTATGAAATGTTCTGCAATCTCTTCGCTCAAACAGCCGAGACACGCGAGTTCCCGAACTCCATGAAACTGGGGCCAGACGGCTCACTCTACATTGCCAAAGGTGGCCAAGAAGGCAGCACCTATGGCAAACACAACGGCACTGTTATCAAAATTGCCCCCGACGGTAAATCCTTCGAGGTCATCGCTTACGGGCTGCGCCAGCCGTTCATCGGCGTGAACCCCAAAACCGGACTGGTAACTGCCAGCGACCAACAGGGTAACTACGTCCCTTCGACGCCCATCCACATCATCAAGGATAACCAATTTTACGGCCACCTACCCACCATTGCCCCCAAGGAGATTTACCCTGCCCCTATTGCTGAACCGTTGACCTGGATTCCGCATCCTGTGAATCCCAGCGGTGCCACTCAAACGTGGCTGGTGGACGCCAAGATGGGCCCCATCAATGATGAAATGATTCACGTCGGTTACAATCGCCCCGAGCTGTTCCGAGTGCTCATGAACACACATTTCAAGCGCCCTCAAGCCGCCGTCATGAGCTTTGAGCGTGATCTCGATTTTGGTCCACTCAATGCTGAGGTCAATCCGGCTGACGGCCAGCTCTACGTCGCCGGTTTCCAGGTCTGGGGCACCACGGCCAAGAAGCTGAGTGGCCTCGTTCGCATTCGATACACCAACAAACCACGCGTATTGCTGAAGGAAGTCACCCCGACAGACAAAGGACTGCTGCTGCGCTTCAATGCCAAGCTCAACGAAAAGCTGGCCACAGATCCCGCCAGTTACAGTGCTGAACGTTGGAACTACAAACGCACCTTTGATTACGGTTCACCCCACTTAAAGTTAGACGGCAGCACGGGTCAGGAATGGCTGACCGCCAGCAGCGCCTACTTGAGCAAGGATGGCATGAGTGTACTCGTAGGCTTTCCTGACATGATCGCAGGTGTTCACCAAATGCGTATTGGCTGGGGGCTGGAAAGTGCCGAGGGTTTGAAAGCGGCCAACACCGCCTACTTTAGCCCTTGGGAACTGGCCAAGTTCGATGCCGTGAAAGAAGGATTTGGAGACATCACGGTGGATCTTACCCCACGCAAAGCAGAAGCGGTGGTACAGGCCGTGCCCACCGTCGAAGAAGGAGCCAAGCTCTACCAGATGATCGGTTGCATGGCCTGCCATAGTACCGATGGCAGCACGGTGGGCAAAGTCGGCCCAAGCTGGAGAGGCATCTACGGCACCGAACGCATCCTGGGCAAAGGCGGTAAATCAGTCATCGCGGATGAAGCCTACCTGCGTGAATCCATCACCAATCCCAGCGCTAAGGTGGTGAAGGGTTTTGAGAAATTTGATACCGGCATGCCCATCTATGCAGGCATCCTGAATGAATCCCAGATCGAAAGCCTCATCCTCTACATCAAGAGCCTGAAGTAATGGTCTCAAACATGGGGGCTTTACGCCCCCATCACCTAATCAAGCACGGACATTTCCTCACCATTACCGCTACGCAGAAGCCCTGGAATCATTCAATTCACACAGCGCGCGCCATCCGGAAATCATCCATCACATAGCCACTGCCAATGTCACTGCACACATCTTCCACAAAGCGGAAGCCTGCGCGTTGATAAGCGCGGATGGCCTGAGTATTTCGCTTATTCACGCGCAATTGCACACTGTGACAGTTGAGTTCCAAAGCGCGTTCCTGTGTCCAGTTTAAGGCCGCTGAGCCGATCCCTCGACCATGCATTTCAGGCTGAACGTACAGCTTATTGATAAACAAGACGCCTTCGGGATAACGCTCAAAAGATAAATACCCAATCGCGCCATGAGAAGCCACTTCAATGAGTGCAAACCAGGTGCCACGCACATGCATCTCCCGCGCCATGGCGTCCGTCTGATACCAGACGCTGAGCATGTAATCTATCTGCCCCTCAGAGATGATGCCAGGGTAACATTTTCGCCAGATCTCATTCCCTAGCCGCTTCACAGCAGGCAGCTCGTCTTCCCCAATACGGCGGATGCGTACTGGCATCGTTTGCTGCGACTCTTTACCTAACTGCAAATACGTCCACGCCAAAGCGGCTTCCCATTGAGCTAGATCATCCGCTGGTGATAGGCGTTTCAGGTGAGCCACAATATCTCCACGGGTTGGCTCGACCACGCCCTCTTCACGGATTTGTTCCAAGTCTCCAGGGTATTCAGATTCCGGCAGGATCTCCTTGGCCAGATACCAGCACGCCCAGGCACGCCATGTGCGCAATTCCTTGTTAGGCTCCACCATTCGCGTGGCTAGATGCTGCCAATGACGACGAGGGTTGCCTATGAACTGGCCCTCGGGTCGATTCAGCAGCAGCCAAGCCATCCCCTGATAAGGCAGGGGCAGCTTTTGAAAAATCGGCTCGGTCCCTGGCATGGGTGAAGAAAGCGCCCGATTCAGCAGGAGGATGCACTTGGCTGGAAAACCTATCCTCCACAGACTCTGCGCATAGCGATGACATGTCTCATAAAAAGCCGGGCCACGATCCTTGCCAAAGGCATTGATCTCCTGCGCTTGATAAACGCGATCTATCTGCGGCAGCAGTGGGTGAGGCTCATTGATGAAAGGTGGAGGCATGATGGGGGCGTGAGGGCTGCCATTCTCCCACAAAAAAAGCGGTGGAGCAATGACTGCTCCACCGCTGAAATTAGAATCAATTCACTGAGGAATCTTATTCCTCACCTTTCCAAGCACCGAAGGACGCACCGGACTCAATCCACTTCTTGATCAAAGCCTGATTTTCAGCCGAAACACGGTCACCTTTGCCTTCAGGAGGCATGGCCATCTCATCGGTGTCTGGCAGAGCGATGGTCTTCAGCAGCCAGCTTGCATCTGGCTTACCTGCTACCACGTTTTCTTCAGGATACTCTTTGCCGCCTTTCATGATGACAGCAGCGCCATCCAGGCGAAGTCCACCTTTTGGCTTCTTCACACGACCATTGTCTTCGTGCTCTTTTTCATGGCACTTGAAGCACTGCTCTTTGAGGATCGGCAGGATCTGCTTTTCAAAATCGACTGTACCATCCTGAGCGGAGGCGGAAGTGACGGCGAAAGCAGCGGCAACAGCGGCGAGGGTAAGTTTCATATTCATGGGGTGGGTAAGTCAATGTTGTTCTCTGCGCCTCTATTGGTCAAGCACAAGGAAGCTCAATCGAGACAATCAGGCCCTGAGGAACCCGATTACTTGCACTAACGCTCCCACCGCAGGATTCTATACAGGTTTTGACAATGGAAAGCCCCAGACCTGTTCCTCCGGTCTCCCTGGTCCGCGCCTCATCCACTCGGTAGAAGGGCTCGAACAGACGCACTAAGCATGCCTCAGGCACCCCCGGCCCGGAATCCGCCATGCTCAGCTTTACCACATCTTTTGTCCTATTGGCCTTGATCTCTAACAGTGTCCCTGGCGCATGCAGACCAGCATTGCGCAGGATGTTCCCTATGGCCCGACGAAGTAAATCGGGCACAGCTAGGACATCCAAATTTTCAGGCACACTCACCTTACAGAACTCACGTGAAACTGATTCCATCTGCATGGCTTCCTCAATCACCGAAAGTAAATTCACAACTTCAGGTTCTTTGCTTTTATGCCCCAGCGCCGCCTTGGAGAACGACATGAGTTCATTCACCAAAGCAGAGATCTGGCGCAATTCATCCCGCACATCAGCTAAGCGAAAAGCTTCTGCCCCGTCCAAACGCGGTTCCAATATTCCCAAGCTCATTTCCATGCGCGCAATCGGCCCGCAGAGTTCATGCGCCACATCTCCCAGAAAACGCTTTTGGCCGCGCACCAGTCCATCCAGTTGCTGGGCCATTTGATTGACTCCATGTGCTAAGCGTCCGATCTCATCCCCTCTTTCCTCAGGCACGCGCACGTCAAAGTGGCCTTTCGCGATCTGCTCAGTCGCCTGCATATTGGCCCGAATGCTGCCCGTGATGTTTTTGACAAAAGGAAACCAAAGCAGCGCAGAGATGGCCATGGCTCCAAAAATACTCAGTAGCCAAGGACGCGTATCAAAAAACAAGCCGCCCCCCGTCATGGACTTCGTGGCGATGACCAGCATGATCGGACCCTCACGACTCCGAAAATCCGAGATCGGTGGTAACCGAATCCCTGCATAATAAAGCGCTGGCTCTCCCGTGTGCAGCATGAAGGTGCCTAACCTTGATGGCAAATTTCTGGGCATGTCTTCACCGGGCGGACGTTCTGGACGCTGCTGGCGCTCTGGTGGTGGTGGCAGGGAGTCTCCAAAAAGCAGAGCCTCGAGATCATTTCTGCGAGGTGGTGGCGGAGGTCGCCCCTCCGGTCCAGGTCGTCCCTCCGCACCACGACCACGCAGTTCAGGATTCATGTCCTGCATCTGACTCCTGAGCTTCGGAGGTATCTCTATCTGATCCCCATTTAAAACACGGTCAGGCACCGCCACGAGAGCTACCTTTGCCTCATGTTCTTCTCCCAGCCCCTTCAAAACTTGGTCCCATTGTGACTCGGGGCGCGAGCTCAGCGCGTCATGCATCTCTTGCCCAATCGCTTGCAAACGATCTCCTGCGATCCCACCAACGACCCCTTGCAAACCCTCACGAAATTGCCATTTCAAGACCAGCATAAACACCGCACCCAACACCAGCACATTCACCAGCAACCATAGCAAAATGCGGGTGTAGAGATTCAGTGAGCGAAATTTCATGCGATTAATTCAGACCTTTAAGTCCCCGTTTTGATCAAACTGCCCAAATTTCACGCCAGCTCATGAATGAACATGTACCCAGCACTGCGCACCGTGCGGATAAAGCGCGGCTCGTGTGCATCATCTCCCAGTTTCTTGCGAAGTGCGGCGATGTGGACATCAATGCTGCGGTCAAAAACCCCGTACTCGCGATCACGTAGTGATTCGATCAAAGCCTCCCGCGAGCGAATGCGTCCGCGTGATTTCATCAGCGCAGCCAGGATATCAAACTCCACAGGAGTCAGCACCAGCGGCTGATCTTCCAGGGTCGCCACACGGGCATCCAGATTTAGCCGGACCGTTCCCACCACCAATTCCTTCACTGGAATCTCCACTGCAACGGTGGCCTGGGTTAAGGTCGCCCGCCGCGTCACAGCCCGCAGCCGAGCCAGAAGTTCACGGGTGGAAAATGTCTTCGGCAGATAATCATCCGCCCCGATCTCTAGTCCTACGATGCGATCCGCTTCATCCCCACGGGCAGTCAGCATCAGGATAGGCACCGCCGACTTGGCGCGAACCCGCTTCAGGACCTCATAGCCATCACAACCCGGCAGCATTAAATCCAGAATGAGCGCATGCCAGGGCATCTCCACAGCACGCACAGCCCCTTCAGGTCCTGTATGCACCATATCCACCGCATACCCCAAAGGCTCTAAATAATCGCGAATCAGACCACACAGCTTGCGGTCATCATCAATGACTAGGACATGGATCAATCCGTCATTAAAGGTTGAGGATTCTTCAGACATTGGGCAATTGTAAAGGCACCTGAGGTCGATTCAGAGCGGATTTACACAGCCTTAACAAATTATTTATGCATCACCTAGCGCCCTTTGCGCTTCATGATCTCTGCCCCTAAAGCCCGCTCCGCTTCCTCACACAGGGTCTTCAGCATCTCCGGGCTCAGCCAATCTGCCCCACAGGCTAAAATGGTCTCACGCACCATGCCATCTGCCGAAGCGACCTGCATGGAATGCTCTTTAGCATAACGATTGGCCAGCCGTTCTAAGATTGCATCTGCCGTCATCGTGGCTTCCGCATAGATGACCTGAAGCCCTTCAGGCTCGCGCTCCTCACTCCGTTGTGAATGCGTCCCGTCAAAGACCACCACCACCTGTTTTCCGCTCATGTCCTGGTAAGTACGCAGACGCTTCATCAACTCCAACCGAGCCAAATGCCGCCTATTCGCACTGCGCTGCTCACGCCTCAATTCTGGCCAAGCGTGCATGACGCTGTGACCATCGACGAGGAGGTAAGAGAGACCGGGCATAAAGCAATACCAAGAGACAACCAAAGTCCAGCCTTAGCAAGCAAAGCGAAACGGCTAGAAAAACTCACTTGCTTACTTAGATGAAAATTTGGCAAACTCCCTTCCCTGATGCGGCTCTCCTCTGCAATTGCCTACAAACTTTTGATCCTCTTTGCCCTTTGGCCGCTTTCAGCGTTGCGGGGGGAAAGCCCACTCATGACCATCGCAGAGGCCCGTGCAAAATTGGCTCGCCGTGAAAATGAAGAACCCCTACGAGTTCAAGGCACCATCACGTTTAGCAACCAAAGGTTAGGCTTGGCATATATCCAAGATCGCTCAGGAGGGCTAGGCTTTGATCCGCGAACTCAGGGAGACCTGCTCGCGAAGCCTGGAAAAAAGGTGGAACTAGAAGGTTACATCTGCCGCCGACAGGGCATGATCATGCTGCTCAAAGATCGGCTCCAATTTGGTCCACCACAAATCCGTTTCCTACCTGAAGACCCACCCAAAGTTACACCCCTGAACTTTGATCTGGATCTAGCCTCCCAGATGCGCATTGACGGATTGATGACCCGTGTTTCAGGCGTGGTTAGAAGTATCTCTGTACCCCCTTCAGCCGATACCCCTATGCTGGTGGAAATCAGTTCTCCAAGTGGCTACGCCATCGCCCGACTTCCCTGGCGGGAACCTCAAGAGGTGTTGGATCGTTGGTTAAACTCTCCCGTCACCATGAACGCCGTACTCGTTTGTCGTGCAGAGCCCCCCCTCTTACCAGAGGATGCCGATGCTCTACTCATGGTGCCAGCGCGTTCCTACTGGAACATGAAACCACAATCACTGGAAGAAGTCTTCCAGCGCCCCCCTGTTAAAGAGGCCTCCGCTATTCAAGTCACCCAACGTGCCAACATGAAGCAACGGCTTCATTTGGTCGGCACTGTCACAGCCGCCAAAATGCGCTCTTGGGTTTGTCTCCGCACAAAAGACGGCAGCATTGAAGTCTCCACCCGGCAGATGGAAAACTTCATCCCGGGTCAGCAGCTAGCCATCGCTTGCTGGCCACAGAATGAGGATGGTCTCATGATGTTAAAGGACGGCATATGCCGCACTCTTGGTTATGAAAAACCGCCGCAGCCAGTACATCTTGAGCAGGGCTTCTTCCACCCAGGTCGACAACGTGAACTGGTGGAGGTCACGGGGGTGCTTTATAACCATTCCCTACCCGGCGGACCTCCACGCTTAACGCTTTCTCTACCCAGTGGCATCAACTGCATTTTGGCTTGGGAAACCTTTTTGGATGCCCGTGAAGTGAAGCCACTCAAAGATGGTAGTCTGGTCCAATTAACTGGCCTTTGCCACATCCTTCATAAGGGTCCAGAAAGCAATGAAGGCACCACCCTCAGCATACTGCCACGCAGCCTCAAGGATGTGCAGGTGCTCAGAGGGCCAACCTGGTGGACGCGATCCCGATTGACCCTGGCTATCTGGTCGCTGCTGGCCATGGTTGGCATCGCCTTGCCTGGAGCTCTTATTTTCCGTTGGCAACTTTGGCGGCAATCACGGCATATTCGTGAAATCGAAAACCGGGCCGCCACTGAAGAGGAGCGCTTACGCATCGCCCGTGAATTTCATGATTCTCTTCAGCAGCAGCTTGCCAGTGCCGCGCTGAATATGGAGACCCTGAAAGGCGCGCTTCAAGCAGCACCCGAAATGCTGCCGCGCCTCATGGATGACACCATCGCCATGCTCCGCCACTGCCAGTTGGAGGCAAGGCATTGCAT
>JAOZVT010000645.1 GCA_025869455.1 Prosthecobacter sp. | reverse complement strand
TGGGCGCGACTTCAAGCACGGACAATGCTCTGGTGCGGTTTGATGGTGCGACGGGGAAGGTTGTGCAAAATAGTGTGGCGACACTTTCTGATGGAGGTGCTTTGAGTCTGCCTGGCCCGGTTTCGATTACAGGTGAAGGGAACGCTCTAAGCGTTACCGGGAATGTCTCCTTTGGGTACTTTTCATCCTATCCTCATATGTCAGTCAACTGGCCTACAAACGGGGCTATGACTGTCTCGGATGTGTTCCAGTTTATCTGGTCATTCAATGATTCGTACTTCGATGGAGGTGATTTAGGACTTAAACGGAAGTCACCTAGTCTTTTGCAAATCACCAATGGTAGTACTGGATACGGTGCGCTGGATTTGAGCAGCTTGCAGTTTTCGGGTGGCCCTACTGTTCGTGCTGGTTCTGGGCCGCCTGAAGGTTCCGTGACGGCTCCAGTGGGAAGTGTTTATACTCGCACGGATGGTGGTACTGGAACGACATTGTACACCAAAGAAAGTGGCTCTGGTAATACAGGGTGGAGTGCAGCGCTCAGTGGGGTTGTTCCTGTTGCTTCGGGAGGAACGGGGGCGTCTACGGTTAGTGATGCACGCACGGCTTTGGGTTTGACAATTGGTACGGATGTCTTGGCTCCGAATGGCAGTGGAGCCAGTCTAACATCTCTGAATGCCAGTGCTCTTGCTAGCGGTATTGTAGGATCGGCAAGGCTGGGCACAGGCACAGCGAGTAGCAGTACGTACCTGCGCGGTGATGGGACATGGGCCACTCCTGGAGGCAGTGGCGATGTGGTGGGACCGGGGAGTTCTGAGAACAACGCCATCGCTGTCTATGATGGAGCTTCTGGGAAATTATTAAAAGATTCAGGAGTGACTATTACGGGAGGTGTGCTTGCCGCTTGGAGTGGCGTATTGAGCACTGGCTATGGCGCCGAGTCCGGAAGTAATGCAGCTTATTATAATGCATCTGGTATAGTTTATTCAATTAGTGGACAAGGATTTCAACTGTCGCCACATTTGAGTACTGAGTCCTGGACTTTGACTTTTCCGGAGAATAATGGTGAAAATGGACAGGTCTTGGTCACTGATGGGAGTGGTAATACCTCATGGAGCACCATCGGCGGGGCTGGTACGGTATCAAGTGTCTCTGTTAGCGGAAGTGATGGCATTGAAGTTGACAGCGGCTCGCCTGTCACAACATCGGGTACTATCGCATTAGGCATCAATGCTTCTACGCTGGCAAACCATCTTGGACTAGCGAGCACCTATCAACCTCTCGACGCTCAACTTACGGACATCTCAGCTTTAGCCCCCACAAAGGGTAAGCTCATCGTGGGCGATGGTAGCAATTGGGTAGATTTGGGAGTGGGTAGTGATGATCAAGTTTTGACGGCAGATAGCGCGGAAGATAATGGCGTTAAATGGGCGGCCCCGAGTGGGGGGGGGATGTCATTTGATGTCCAAACCTTTACGGCAACAGGCACTTGGACAAAGCCAGAGGGTGCTGTGAGATGTCGAGTCGTTTTGATTGGTGGTGGTGGTGGTGGTGGGTCTGGGAGGCGAGGAGCAGCGAGTACCAGCCGATATAGCGGAGGAGGAGGTGGTGGTGCGGGATACATTTTGATGAATCTCTCAGCTGAAGATCTTTCCTCCATAGAGGCAGTTATCATCGGTGCAGGGGGCACTGGGGGGAGCGTCATTACGGAAGATGATACGAGTGGTAGTGACGGTGGAGATGGGGGCATCTCTCAATTCGGTCCGATTAAAGCTGTGGGTGGTAATGGTGGCAAAGGTGGGACGGCTAGTGCTGCAGCTGGCGGGACCGTTACGAATGTAGCCGTAGGTGGCCCAACCGATGTACTTAATGCAACAATGGCTGGTGGGGCAGGCAGTGCCACAAATGGTGCAGTAGGTGTAGCTAATAATAACGTCATTAGGCCAACAGGAGGCGGCGGCGGAAGCGGTATTAATAGTTCTAATACAACTGGGGTAGCAACTGGCTCTGGCGGAGTAATTAATGGCACAGGATTCTTGATTACAACACCGATCAATGGTGGATCTCCTGGTGGTAGTATAGGTGCGGATGGTGCGGATGGTAACACTTCTCCTTTCCGGGTTGGGACGGGTGGTGGAGGTGGACGTAGCGGAGACACCTCTGGCACCATCGCTGCTGGTGCTGGTGGCGATGGTGGTTTGTATGGGGCAGGTGGC
The DNA here is from genome assembly GCA_025869455.1 of Prosthecobacter sp. Taxonomy (GTDB): domain Bacteria; phylum Verrucomicrobiota; class Verrucomicrobiia; order Verrucomicrobiales; family Verrucomicrobiaceae; genus Prosthecobacter. Next base: position 5,965 of record JAOZVT010000645.1, on the reverse strand, counting down.
GGTGGTGGTGGGGCTAGTACTAATGGCGCAAATTCAGGCGCTGGTGGTAATGGAGGGACAGGTTATGTGCGAATCGAAACTCTCATTCAAAACTAACCATGAAATATGCACTCATTCAAAATGGTGAGATGGTGAATCGTATTGAAGTAGGTAGTGATTTCACTCTTACTTGGGTATGATGCTTGTGCTTGATTGCAAAGCTATTGTTGCTGGGGTAATACGGACTGTATCGCTTCCCGGCAGACCGACTAGAGTAAGGGATGCGAGTGCGCTGGGTTGCCGTTCTTTATTGGGATCATTCTCACGCTCATCTAAAAAATATAAAACATTTCGTTCTTAAATTACACATTAGAAAATATTATAAAATATGAAAAATAAAATTTATAGTCTTCACTTAATTATTTCATTGGTCCTTCTGCCAGCTTGCGAAAGTGCGGTTTTGGCTGAGAAAATTGTAAAACTCGGGGAGTTGGGGGTGGTGGTGGCGGCTGTGAGGGGGGATATTCGGTCCGGGGATGTGGTTACGATTAGGAAGTCGGTGGCTATCGTTAAATCCTCGATGACAGGGGAGGAGAAACTTATGGCTTTTGGGGAATTGGGAATTGAGGAGGCGATTGATCGTGGGGATCTGAGTCCGGGTGATACTCTTATCATTCAAGAGGCGCAGGTTGTTCTTAAAGAGCCGATAACTCCTCCAATGGGGGCTTTTGATTTAACGGCTTCGAAATGAATTATCTATGAGTGATTTTATTCCTTCCATTGAGCCGGTGCGGGATGCTTCTTTGGGGTTTGGACTACTGCCGCGTTTTGTATGCTGGTGGGTTCGTGGCCCCTTGTGGCGTCTGCAGGAGGACTATGTGTTTAGGCTCTCGGGAAGGCGGTGCATGACGGTTTGTCCTGCTTTAACTTTCCGTGTTCCTAAGGGGTATGAGTTTGATAAGGCAAGCATCCCGCCTTTTTTTTGGGGGACGCCTTTCAATTATATTCCGGATGGTCTTTGCCTTTTGCCTGCTCTGGAGCATGACTTTTTGTGTGATCTGTTGACGGGAGGCTCGGCTTGGTTGCTTGATGAGTTAGGTGCATTGCCGGAATGTCCTCCTGCACGGATGATCCATGAGCATTTTAGACTGCGTCTGCATGAGTGTGGTGTCAGGGCTCCGAAGGCGGAGGCGATGGGTAGGGCGGTGGCGGCTTTGGGGCCGCAGGGCTGGGCTTGGCCTTGGGTAAAGGCTTTGACGGGAGGCTTTGTTTTGACCCTGGGATGGTGGTTTTTGAACCGCTGATTAACATCAATAAGTTTGATCATTTTGAGACTATGAAGACGACTGAAATTCAAGAGATGCAACGTCGAGTGGGGACGGTGCCGGATGGTTTTTGGGGTCCGAAATCCATTGCGGCTTGCCGCATGCATTTGCGGAAGTTAATGCCGAGTCTGAGCCCGTGGCCTAAAAGCGATCAGGCGAGTATGAAGGCTTTTTATGGGGTGCCGGGAGATGAAGATAACTTGGTGGTTTTGACTTTTCCCTTCCCGATGTTTTATGATGGTCGGCGGGTTTTAACAACGCGCTGTCATCGGCGTGTGAAGGATAGTCTGTTGCGGGTGCTGACGGCTATTGGTCAAAAGTTTGGGGATGATCAAGTGGTAATGGAGGAGGCGGAGGACTACGGCGGGGTGTTTAACTTCCGCAATAAGAAGGGCGGGACGACGCTTTCGATGCATGCCTGGGGCGCGGCGATTGATCTGGATGCGGATGATAATACTTTCCGCGATTCCTGGCCGATGCAGGCGGATATGCCTTTGGAGATTATGGAGGAGTTTGCTCGGGAGGGGTGGATCAGCGCTGGGGCTTTTTGGGGGTATGATGCGATGCATTTTCAGGCGACTCAGTGATATTCCGATTTGGATGTTGAATATCATAAAACGATGGTGGTAGTTGAGATGTCAGGAGTAGGGATGGATTTTTTTTACATGTCGGGACAGGCCTGATTTGCTGTTATTGATGAGGTTTTTTGGGTGTCATTTCTTGCCCACCTTTTCAACCGATTGGTAGAAGTGGGGGGTGGTTTAGCTGGCCAGATGTGTTTCATATTTCCGATGTCGGTTGGCATCCTCAAAAAAATATCGCTAAATAATGAAAAACAGTGCAAGTCGGGGTATTCGGTACTTGCGCTACCCTGGGAGTGTCGTGGATGGTGTAGCATGGATGAAACCACAGCCTTGGGTGGCGTTGATAGCCCAGTGTTTGAAGATGCGGGTACTCTGGAGCAGGAGACTTCTTTTGCAACGAATGCTGAATCGTCCGGCGATCATACGCTGGATCAAGCGATGGAGGCGGTAGATCTGAGTCAGCTCAGTGAGGATCAGGTGGCGGATTTGGAAAGCGGTGATTTTGATCGGATGTCACAGGCGCTGAGTATGGCTCAAAAGAATCCTTTGCTGAAGGGGGAAGATCGGGGGCCTGACCGGATTAGCTTGAAGGCGATTCAGAATAAGGAGGAGCGCCTGATGCTGACGAAGGCGACGCAGTTGCTGAGAGATGGACAGGCTGAGGATTTGCGCACGGCTTTGGGGATGGTCTTTGATTTTGAAAAAGGGCCGTCTCATGTGGAGGGTGCGGGACTAGGGGACATGCGGGAAGATCCAGAGTTTGAGATGCTGGGAGGTAAGTCGGTCCAAGCTTTGGAGGCGAAGTTGCAGGAGTTGCAGAATCGCCGAGAAGATCGGCGGGTTAATTATGATTTTGAGGAGTCAGATCGATTGCTGGCGGAGATCATTGAGACGAAGCAGGAGCTAAGGGAGGCATCGAGAGAAGCGGAACATGAGCAGGCGCATTTGGCGTCGTATGTGCAGATGGAGACGGCTTCGCGTGAGCGTGCCTTGTCCCGTTATAGTTCTCTGTTGGAGAATCCAGAAAATGAGTTTAATGATTGGTTAGACGTTGAAATTGCGCTTGCAGATAAGCGAGAAGATGCGATATTAAGTTCTCCAGATTGGCCTGAGAAAATCGCCGATCGGACGTTCCAAAAATACAAGGCTAGAACGGGAGGCGGCGCAGTCGATCCTGAGTTTGGTTTGTTTGAAAGAACACCTCTGGCTCCACGCCCTGGCGTGCGTATGCCAGGGTCTCCTGTCGGTGGTGGTGCTAACTCGATGGCTTTGACGGCTTCAGCCGCATTGTCTGAATTTGAGAAGCTGAGCCCCGAGGAGCAGAAAAGCGTCCTGGATCGTCTGGACAAGACTCGTTTGTAGAACTGAGTTTTGGTTAGAAACATCAGGAAACAGTTAGAAACATTATTCAGGAAAATTCAAAAATAGAATCAATCTATGTCGGGAACTTACAATTCAGATGCTAGTGTGCAAACTCTGGCGAGCGCTCTTTCTCAAGATCCAAATCTTGTGGCGAAGGTGTGGAATAAACAACTGCGGACTGGTGCTCAGTCTGTGGATGACTTCAGCTTCTTTGAAGGTGGAGAGAAGGACAATAAGCCGTTCGTGGTTAAAAAAGACCTGCAGAATTACAATGCTGGGGATTCGGTGGTCTTTACGGTGATGTCTCAGCCGCGTGGTCCTGGTGTGCGTGGTGAACAGGAACTGACGGGGAATACTTCGTCAGTGAACTGGGCTACTTATACCTGCAAGGTGGACTTCTGGCGTGATGCCTTTGAGTGGAATAAGAAGCAGGCGAAGTTCATGGCGGCTGGTGGCAGCGTGAAGTCGGCGATCATGGACCAGCTGAAGTTGAAGCTGGGGCGCAAGCGCATGAACGACATGAAGATGGCGCTGAAGCTGCTAGGCGATGGCAATACGATCTACCCGAATGGGAAGCGGAGTTTTGAGAGCCTGACGGGTTCTGATACGATGTCTCCCACGACGCTGACGATGGCGAAACCGCAATGGCAGCGACTGGGCGGCATGCCGTTCAAGATCGGGCAGAACAAACATCGCTCTCCGGTGTACTCCTGCATGGCGTACATTCCCGATGCGGCGATGACGTCTCTGCGGATGTCTCAAAAGTATGAGAGTGCTTTGGTGAATGCTGCGGCCCGTGGTGACGACAATCCGATGTACAGTGGTCGTTTGCTGGACTGGCAGGGCATTGGTTTGTTCGAGCACATTTCGGTGGATGCCGAGAATGATGTGCTGGCGGATCCTCTGGCTCCGCGTGCGATGCTCGGTGTGTCATTCGGAGTGGGTAAAGACAAATTGCCAGCCTCTTGTAAGCTCATTTCAGATGATGAAGATACGCAGACGCGTTTCTTCGAATGGTTTGGTGGGTACAAATATGAGTGGTGGGAAGGTCAGGCGGAAGATCCCGTGTGGCAGGAGAAGTTGTATGACGCCATGGAGACAAAGCGGTATTACGCTTGGATTGTTAATCCTGGTGGCTCCGTCGGCTTTGTGAGTTACCTGGGGCTTGGCAATAACGGGAATCAGATCGTCATTGACCAAATTCTCAACCCGGATAACACGGGCGATGATACTGGCAAGGGCATGGTCAAGGTCGGTGAGATTGACTGCACTGGAAACACCTGGGGGTTGAATGAAGAAGGGGATGTTTTTACTCGAGGTGCAGGTAGTGATGTTGGAGTAGCTAATTGCTCTCCTGATTTCACCTGGACCAGTGAGTTCGAAGCCGATGCCTATGTGATTCCGTGCAACGCAAACGGAGCCGTGGATATGTGCTCTCTGATGTTGGGCCGAAATTCGGCGGTTCGCGCCTATGTGGGCGATGACCGTATGATCTACCAGGAGCGTGATTATGGCTTCACGCATGGTGGGGGTTATGAGTCCGTGTTCGGGCAGACTCCGTGTATCCGGACGGATCGGAAGACGACGGGCTATGCGCTGATCCGCCATGCGGGCCAGCATGCAGGTCTCGAGGTGCCGTCGCTGTTGGACGCCTAACCCAAAGCCCTGGTGCGTGTGCGTGGTGGGCGCGCACCAGGGTCATCTTTTTTCAAACCACCGCTTTTTTCTTTTCTCCGCCATGAATGAACCCCGCCTTAATTTGCCCAATCGGGTCAATGCGACGCTGCTCGCTAAATATTTCCGCCCACATGAGCCTGTCATTGTCCTGGTGGTCAAGAACATCAGCTCGACCCATCCTTATGAGTTCTTTGATCGTGATGGACGTGCTTACATGCTGCAATGGGAGGTGAAGGTGGATGGGCATGTGATGCGGTTTCCGTGGCATCTGTGGATGGGGCAGGATGCGAAATTGGCGAATGTGATTATGGATCAACATCGTTTGCCGTTTCCTTTGGTGGTGCTGGTGGAATGGAATCCTGAAAGCCGCAGTGAGGTGGTGGTGAATCAAGCTGTTTCGCTGGATTCAAAAACATCAGCAACTAATGAAAAGCGATATGAGGCATTGGCCGATATTGTCAAGGATGGGGCGCTGAGGTTGAAGGCGGCGGCGGAGCGTCTGAAGCTGACGGAGGCTGAACTTAGAGGGCTGCTGGATGAAACGGAATGCCCGGCTGAGCTGAGTGGTCCGGGCTGGGTGAGACTGAAAACGAAGAATCTTTAATTCCTGAGCTGCTATGTCTATGACTGTACGTGAAGTGGTGGAGCATCTGTATCGCTACCTGAGAAAGGAGCAGCGTGAGTTGCCAATGACGGATCCTGATCTGGATGATCCGCTGCCGGAGGCGCTGGTGGCGATCAATGCGACGCTGCAAAGGCTTGCGGTGCGTTCGCCTAAGTTTGCGGTGCAGCGCCCTCAGGCGGCGCTGTTTCATGCGCCTGCGACGGTGGCGGTGACGGGGCTGACTCGTGAGGGGACGGTGGCGACTTGCGCGGCCTGGCCGGAGTGGGCGGCTGGGTGTGTGGTGGTGCTACCTGGGGATGCGCAGCCTAACCGAATCCTCTCGGTGGCGGGGCAGGTGGCGACTTTGCAGTTTCCGTATTTGTCAGATGAAGGAAGCGGTCAGGCTACGATCCGGGCGGATAGTGTGAACCTGG
>JAOZVT010000644.1 GCA_025869455.1 Prosthecobacter sp. | reverse complement strand
CGTAACGCCGGAGCCTGACCCTCTGCTGAGATTGATCACTTTTTTGGAAATCAACCTGGGCCGCGCCCTGGAAAACGATGGCAAATGTCCGTGTCTGATCGTCAAGCTGGCGTCCGAAGTGACGGGCTTTAGCGAACCAATGCGCGAAGTTCTGGCCCAAGGCACCCGCGATACGGCGGGCATCTACGAGAAATTGATTCAAGAAGGCCTCGAAAAAGGCAAGATCGCCGCCTCGATTTCCCCCAGCGCCATGGCGACGGTGATTTTGGATCTGTGGACAGGTGCCATGCAGCGGGCTTCGACCACGCGCAGTGTGGCCCCTCTGCGGGAGGCTATTGCCTTTTTAAAGGCTCAGCTAACTCCAAGCCCCGACTGATTTTTTTCAACACAATAGTAAACCGACTGGTCTATTTTAAACGTAACTTAAACTCAACCTCTTATGAAACCGCAATCCCTGACCAACGAAACCTTCGATGCTGCCATCAATAATGGCTCGGATAAACCTGTCCTGGTGGACTTCTGGGCGGAATGGTGTGGCCCATGTAAAATGTTGGCCCCCATCCTGGATCAGATCTCGGCAGAAAAGGCCGGCCAAGCCACCCTTGTGAAGGTGGACATTGATGCCCATCCTGAACTGGCCTCACGCTTTGGCATTCGTGCGATCCCGACCCTGATTGTTTTCAAAAATGGTCAGCCCGTCAACACGATCACAGGCGTAAGAAGCAAGGCGTTCATTGAAGCTGCCCTGGCCGCTTAACCCTAAATTGACCCACACAAATATGGCTATCAATCTTACGCAACGCCCCCCACGCAGCCCACGTGTCCGCCTTGGCGGGTACGTGTTGCTGCCGCGCATGCTGGACAAATGCCGCGCAGAACTCACCGGACTGAATGGTGATTATCATTACAATTGCCCGATGGATCAGCGTTTCCTGAAATTCACAGGCATCGACCCTGAGGCCCTGAAGGCCGAAGTGGCCAAAGGATTGGGCGATGGTGAAGCCCTGGCCTGGATTCAGGCTCACGCGCCGATCAAACATGAGGAATGGGAGATCGACCAATGGAGCACGCATCGCGAAGCAGCGGTGCCGTCTGACAATGAGAGTCGTGAATTCTTCAATGAGCAGATAGCCAAAGCGGGCGGTGCAGAACGTGAAGATATCGGCACGTGGTTTGATTATCTAGACATGGATGATCATGTGACCTTCGGAGGCAAAGCCTAACCACCTGTGATGATGATTTTACGTGCCTCTTGGCTATGCCTCACTCTTTTGGTCCTGGGTTGCCCTGGTGTTATGGCGGACGAATCCCTTCAACAACAGCTAGAAAACCGAAAGGCGGAATTCTTTGCCAAAGCACCCGAGGAAGTCAAAACGGCCTATGCGGCAGGCATCCAGGCGGTCACTGATTCTGGTGTCTTGGCTGCGGCCAAGCATGAGGGCGAAAAAGCCCCTGATTTCACGCTGACCAATGCCAAGGGTGAATCTGTGGCCTTGCATGATCTTTTGAAAAAAGGACCGGTGGTACTCACATGGTATCGCGGCGGCTGGTGCCCGTATTGCAATCTCACGCTTCGGGCTTTGCAGAAGGCTTTGCCGGACTTTGAGAGCGCGGGGGCGCAGTTGGTGGCCCTGACGCCAGAATTGCCAGATAAGACACTGACGACAGCGGAAAAGAACGACCTGAAATTCCAGGTGCTGACGGATCTGAACCATCACATTGCCCAAGAGTATGGAGTGGTCTTCAAGCTGACGCCAGAGGTGCGGGATCTGTACAAGCGTAACTTTGACCTACTGGAATACAACGGTGCGGAAGCTGGCGATGATTTGCTGCCTCTGGCTGCGACTTACATCATTGGTCAAGATGGCATCATTCGTTATGCTTTCCTGGATGCCGACTATCGTGCCCGGGCTGAGCCTGCGGAGCTGGTATCCTTTGTGAAGGAACTGCTGCCGCAAAAGGGTGATGCTGAGTCGGTGGCCCTGCTGAAGGAATTTTGGCTGCGGGTGTGGAATCCACCTCATGATCTCAGCGCCATTGATGACCTCTTAACGGATGATTTTGTGATCACGAATCCCAGTGGGGATGTGGTGGGTAAGGCGGCTTTTAAAGAATGGGTGATGACTTTTCAAAAGAAGTTAGGCCATTCCAAGCTGATGCCGTTTGAAACCTTCGCCAATGCCGATGGCACGCGGGTGGTTTCTCGTTGGCAAGCATCAGGCATCAATCATGGCATTCTCGGCACGGCGGATGATGCTCAACCTGTCAATTTCAGTGGCATCGCTATTTGGGAAGTCCGTGACGGCAAACTTTCTCACAACTGGGTGGAACGTTCCGCCTGGGAACTGTATCAGACATTAACCGCTAAACCTTAAACGAATCGCATCTCATTATGAGCAGCACCATCAAAGCCCTGGCCGCCCTCGGCCCGAAACAGTCTCTCGAAGCTTTTGAATACGATCCAGGACCGCTAGGCGCGGAGCAGGTGGAGATCGCGGTGGAATCCTGCGGCATCTGCCACAGTGACCTTTCCATGCTGGACAATGATTGGGGAATCTCTAGTTACCCCTTTGTGCCTGGCCATGAAGTGGTGGGTACGGTGGTAGCCTTGGGCGAGCACACCAAGCGTTTGAAAATCGGTGATCGTGTCGGCCTGGGCTGGAATTCTGGGAGTTGCGGAGCCTGTGCGCAGTGCCTTTCGGGCAACCAAAATTTGTGTCCTACCGCTGAAGGTACCATCGTGGGCAGACACGGTGGATTTGCCACTCGTGTGCGTGCTCAGTGGACCTGGGTGAATCCGATTCCAGAGGCGCTGGATGCTAGCAAAGCGGGGCCGCTGTTTTGCGGTGGCATCACAGTTTTTAACCCCATCACTCAATTTGGCGTGCAGCCGACGGATCGCGTGGGTGTCATTGGCATCGGTGGCTTGGGCCACATGGCGCTGAAGTTTCTGCGCGCTTGGGGCTGCGAAGTGGTGGCCTTTACCAGCAGTGAATCCAAGCGGGAAGAAGCTCTGCAATTGGGCGCTCATCGAACCCTGAACTCTCGGGATTCGGCTGAACTCAAAGGTGCTTACGGTAGCTTCGACTTCATCATGAATACGACCAACGTAGGTCTGGACTGGAACACCTACATTGCCGCGCTGAAGCCGAAAGGTCGCCTGCACACCGTGGGTGCGGTTTTGGAGCCTCTGGGACTTTCGGCGTTCCCGATGATCTCAGGTCAGAAGTCGTTTTCAGGATCGCCACTCGGCAGTCCGGCTACCGTGGATACCATGCTGGAATTCAGTGCTCGTCACGGCATCGCGCCGACGACGGAAATCTTCCCGATGTCGCGTGCGAATGAGGCCCTGGAGCATCTGCGCTCGGGCAAAGCCCGCTACCGCATTGTGCTGGAAAATGATTTGGCCTAACATGGATTGCAATTTTTTATGTCCTCCCTTTTTACTCCCGTTACCCTTGGTGCTTTAGAACTTCCCAATCGCATTGTCATGGCTCCGCTGACGCGTTGCCGTGCGGATGCGGATCATGTGCCGACAGATCTCATGGTGGAATATTATGCTCAGCGTGCGAGCGCTGGACTGATCATTGCGGAGGCGACGATGGTCATGGAAGGGAACTCTTCCTTTGGTGGCCGTGAACCTGGCATTTATTCGGATGCTCAGATCGTGGCCTGGAGAAAGGTCACGGAAGCGGTGCATGCGAAAGGTGGCAAGATCGTGCTGCAGCTCTGGCATGGTGGGCGTGCCTGCCATCCATTTTTTAATGAGGGTGCTATTCCTGTCGCTCCCAGTGCCCTGGCCATTACGAATGATGAAATACACACCTCCGAGGGCAAGAAAGCGTATGTGGTCCCGCGTGAACTGCGGGATGATGAGCTGCCAGCGATTGTGGAAGGGTTTAGAAAAGCCGCTTTGAATGCAAAAGTGGCAGGATTTGACGGTGTGGAGATCCACAGTGCGAATGGTTACCTGCTGGATGAGTTTCTCCGTGATGGCAGCAATAAAAGGACGGGGCCGTATGGTGGCACGATCGAGAATCGCGCACGCCTGATGCTCGAGGTGGTGGATGCCGTGATCGGTGTCTGGGAGTCCGGCTTTGTCGGTGTGCGAATCTCGCCGCTGAACAGCTATAACTCCATGGAGGACAGTGACCCAATCGGCCTAACATCTTATGTGGCGGCGCAGATTGAAGAACGCTGCATGGCTTACCTGCACCTGATGCGTGGTGATTTCTTTGGTGTTCAAAAAGGTGATGTTGTGGGCGCTGCAAAGGCCGTCTTTAATGGCGCGCTGATCGGCAACATGGGCTACACGCCGGAAGAAGCTGCGCAGGCCGTCACGGACGGAACCCTGGCTGCGGTGGCCTTTGGACATCATTATGTGAGCAATCCAGATCTGGTGGAACGCGTGAAAGTGGGAGCCGCTTTGGTCGAGCCAGACGGCAGTACTTTGTACTCTCATGAGGCCAAAGGTTACACGGATTATCCAACCCTGGAGGCAGCGTGAGTTTGATCAAACCTCAGATTTCAGAAAAAGCTCTGCTGATCCTTTTGGCGACGGTACAGTTCACCCACATCATGGACTTCATGGTCATGATGCCCATGGGCCCGCAGCTCATGCGTGAGTTATCCATCGGGCCAGGGAAGTTCAGCGGCATGGTGGCGGCTTACACTTTTTCCGCCGGGTTGGTGGGACTGCTGGCCGCGCCATTCATGGATCGTTTTGATCGGCGTAAACTGCTGCTGTTTACCTTTGCTGGATTCATCGTGGGTTCCATTGCGTGTGGACTTTCGCACACAGCGGAGACTCTGACTCAGGCACGTATTGTCTGCGGTGCTTTTGGGGGCGTTTCCAGTGCGCTGATCATGGCCATCGTGAGTGATGTGGTGCCTCCGGTGCGACGTGCGGCGGGCATGGGAATCATCATGACTGCCTTTTCGGCTGCTGCGGCTTTGGGGGTACCATTGGGGCTTTATCTGGCGCAGAAGTTTACCTGGGAGACTCCGTTTTTCACCGTGGCTGGCATTGGTCTGGTGACCTGGGTTTTTCTATGGATCTACCTGCCGCCCGTGCGTGAGCATTTGAAGACCAGCTCGATCTTACGTGGGCAGGCCTTTTGGGCGCTGCTGCGCAATGTGAATGCGGGCTGGGCACTGCTGTTTATGTTCATGCTGGTGATCGGCCACATGGTCATGATTCCGCTGCTGTCTCCGTATCTGGTGCATAACTTGGGTTTCCCCGAGGAGCATTTGTCTCTGGTCTATCTCATTGGCGGTATGCTGACCATTTTCACCTCGCCACTGGTGGGGCGTCTGGCGGATCGGCTGGGCCGCATCCAGGTGCTGGGCATCATGGTGGTGGTGGCCGGCACGGTGGTGCTGACCATCACACATGCACCGCGTCTGCCTATGGCGGGCACGCTTTGTTTGAGCGGGCTCTTCTTCATCTTTGCCAGTGGCCGTTTTGTGCCTGCACAGGCTATTGGGTCTTTGGCGGTGCCAGCTTCACAGCGTGGAGCTTTCATGAGTCTAAACACCTGCGTGCGTGACCTGGGTGGTGGGGTGGCGGCTAGCTTAGCGGGATTGATCGTCACCACCGCTCCCACGGGTGAGATGCTGCATTATAATCAAATCGGTTATCTGGCGGTAGGCGCATCCGTGATCAGTTATTGGTTAGGCCGTCGAGTACGCACTCAGGACATTACCCATCCCCAACCCGTCGCTGCATGAGTCCTACTGAAATCATTCGTGAACTTTACCGCGCCATGCGTGAGAGCGATGATGCGGCTGTGCATGCCCTTTGTGCCGAAGACATCGTCTGGCAGCAGAGCGTGGGTTTTCCTGGTGGGTCCATTTGGCATGGCCCTGCGGCGGTGATTGAAAACGTCTTCCGCGCCAATGCGAAACGGTGGACGGGTTTTGCCTTTACCGAGGAGGAGATGCTGGAGACTTCAGACCGAGTCATCGTGCTCGGTCATTATTCCGGCACTTCCCCGGCGACTGGCAAAGGCATGCGGGCCGCTGTGGCCCATGTGTATGATTTGCAGGCGGGCAAAGTGACGCGTTTTCGCATGTTTGCTGACACACATCCGATGTGGCAGGCCATGACGGATGATAGTTGAGATATTTCGTCAGATGCGGGCCGCTGGCAGCGTTGAAGAAGACCCTATGATGAATTCACGTTTGTTACTCCCCCTCGCCCTTTTTGGCCTGCTGACTTCCTCCCACGCGGAGGATGGTTTTGTGCCTCTCTTTGATGGCAAAACACTCACGGGCTGGGAACAGCACAGCGGCACGGCTGAATATCGGGTGGAAAATGAAGCGGTCGTCGGCAAGACGGTGCCGGTTTCAGGCAACTCCTTCCTCTGCACGTCCAAGACGTACAGTGACTTCATCCTGGAGCTGGAATTCAAAGTGGACCCTTCCATGAACTCCGGCATTCAGTTCCGCAGCAACTACTACACGAAGGAGACCGAGGTGGAGATCGCAGGGAAAAAGAAGAAGTTCCCAGCGGATCGTGTGCACGGTTATCAGTTCGAGATCGACCCAAGCCCACGCGCTTTCACGGGTGGTGTGTATGATGAAGGCCGCCGTGGCTGGCTCTTTGACCTGAAGGACAATGAAGCAGCTCGCAAAGCCTTCAAACAAGGCGAGTGGAATCAGGCCCGGATCGAGTGCCGTGGTGACAGCATCAAGACCTTCATCAATGGCGTGCCTGCGGCTGACTTGAAAGATGGGATGACCCATGAAGGAGTCATTGCCCTTCAGGTGCACGGAGTTGGCAAAAAGACCGAGGCCGTGGGTAAAGAAGTGATGTGGAAAAACATCCGCATCAAAGAGCTGAAATAATCTGCCGCTTATTTTTATAGCGCGTCTGTTTTGGCGCGTATCTCACAGGGTTGCCCACTGGCAACCCTGTGTCTTTTTATAACCATGCACACTCCCATCACACTCATCACAGGCGCGGCAAAAGGCCTGGGTTTTGAAACCGCACGTCTGTTGGCCCAGCGTGGTCACCATGTGCTGCTGGGGGCGCGTGATGTGGAGCGAGGGGAGGCGGCAGCGTCTGAACTGCGGGCCTATGGCCATGTGAAATTCATCCCCCTGGATGTGACGAGCGTGGCGTCCATTCAGGCTGCCGAACAAAGGATCCAACAAGAGCATGGTTGCCTGGATGTGCTGATCAATAATGCCGCTATTCTTTTAGATCATTATCAAGCGGCGGCTGAGACGACGGAGGAGCAGTTGCTGCAAAGTCTGCAAACCAACGTCATCGGCGTGCATGCCATGATACGCGCTTTTGCAGCTTTGCTGAAAAAGTCTGACAAGGCGCGGGTAGTGAATGTGTCCAGCGGGGCGGGGCAACTGAGTGACATGCTGGGCAGTGTGTGGGCACCTGCGTATCAGATCAGCAAGACGGCGCTGAATGCGGTGACACGCATCTGGGCCACAGAGTTCCAGAGCGATGGCATCCCCGTGAATTCGGTCTGCCCTGGCTGGTGCCGTACGGAGATGGGCGGTGATGGCGCCACACGCAGTCCCGAAGAAGGCGCTGCGGGGATCGTCTGGCTAGCAGACGAGGCAGCCCGTGATTCTACCGGAAGATTCTTTCGCGACCGCGAAGAGATCTCCTGGTGAAGTGCTGCTGCGAAGTTAGAGGATGATGCAGCCCTGGGCCTCCATGGTGGTCAAGGCCAGATCCACATCGCCTAACTGGAGGTTCACACCTCGGCATGCCTGAGAAAGCAGGTTCACTTTGAACCCTTCCGTCAGGGCATCTAGCACGGTGAATTTCACGCAGTAATCGGTGGCCACTCCGGCGACGTGAAGTTCCGTGATTCCCTCTGCTTTCAGCCATTCGGCCATGCCGGTTGAGGCGCGGTGACCGTTGTCATAAAGACCGCTGTAACTATCAATCTGCGGGTTCATGCCTTTGGTGAACACGCGCTGGATGCGTCGTGTATCCAGTCCTGGTGCAAACAAGGCACCGCCTGTGTTCTGTACGCAATGCACCGGCCACAAAGTCTGTGGCAAGCCGTCTAACTGGATTTGCTCATAGACGCTTTTGCCGGGATGATTGGCGGCAAAACTGCCGTGATCGAGGGGATGCCAGTCCTGCGTGGCCAGGATGAGAACAAACTGAGGCATCAGGTCATTCACGATGGGAATGATCTCGTCACCCCCTG
>JAOZVT010000643.1 GCA_025869455.1 Prosthecobacter sp. | reverse complement strand
CCGCCGTCAATGATCTTGATGTTGGCTGTTGCTGTATTCGGAATCGGGCCGGCCGAGCCTGCTCCTGTACTGAAATTTGTGACTTGGGTGTATCCTGTGTAAGTGATGATATTACCGCCAGAAACGGTGGCCCAGTCGGTCCCATTGACGGTGGCCCAACCTCCTAAAATGCCGCTGGCATCATTGCTGGAAGAAGTGCGAATGCCGTTGGTGACTGTTTGTGCGCCGGATGGCAGCACGAAATTGATCGAACCACCCTTTTGTGAAGTTATTGCGCCTAGATTTAAGACGAGATCTTTGGGCGTTGCATGAGTGATGAGAGTAATGGTGGAGCGGCCTGCTGCGACGGTTAGGCCATTGACCGTTTGGCTATTGGCGACGCTACTTCCGCCTTTAAGTGAAAGCATGCCTCCGTTGGTAATCAGGGTTGAACTACTGCCTAAAAGGTTGGATGCAGGGGCACCTGAAGCGCTGAAGTCCAGTTCCAATGTGCCTGCTTTCAGGGTGGTGCTGCCTGTGTAAGTGTTGGCACGGGTCAGTGTTTGAGTGCCGCTGCCTGTCTTCACAATAGAAAGGGTGCCTCCACCAGTTCCATCGGCCAGGATACCACGGAAGGTTTGGGCGCTGGAATTGGCAATCGTCAGGGTAGCAGCGCTGGCATTAGCGTTTTGCACAGTCACGGTATCTGTGCTGCCGGTGGTTGAAAGGCCTGAAACAACCGTCGAAAAACCATTCAAGGTTAAAAACTTGGCGTTCGTATTGTTGGCAAACGTCACCAAGTTTGGAGCGGTTGAATTCAGGGCACCTGTGCTGCCCAGGCTCAGAGTGCCAGAGTTCACAATCACACCCCCAGTGAAGGTGTTGTTTCCACTCAGGACGATGGTTCCAGTCGTGTTGAGTGTATTGATGGTTAGGCTGCGGCTGCCGCCAGATTCTCCAATATTGCCAGCTAAAGTCCCCGTAGGCGAACTGGTAGTGTTGGCCGAGATGCCTGTGTTGGACATTAACGTGACGTTACCTGAGAGGGTGCGGCTTTGATCAAAGCGGACGGCTCCACGACTGCTGCCTCCTGAGCCAGCCAGTTGCAGCGCGACGTCCATCAAGGTAGCTTGACCGTAGTTGATGACCAAGGTGTTGCCCGTTTGGACATTAATCGTACTCAGGCTGGTAAGGGCCGCCACATTGGTGGTATTCAAAAAGATCCCGCCTGAGCCAGATGCATCCGCAAGGGTGAGCGTGCCTGTCCAGGTATTGGTGCCAGTTAGGACGAGCAGTCCTAGATCGGCACCACTTTTTTCAATGCTGATGTTATTGCCGGCGAAACTGGAATTCAGAGTAATACGAGCATTACCCGTGTTTGAACTGCCATTGGCGACACGAATAAATGCGCCTTCTGACAAGTTAATGGTTCCGCCAGAAAGCACGTAAGCCCTATTTTCTGCGGCAGTCAGATCAATGGCATTAAACTGAAGCCCACCTGCATTCACCGTGCCGCTCACGTTGACAGTCGCTGCACCTGAGGTGATTCCGGGGATGCCGCCATTGCCAAATACGGCAATGGTATTGGCAGAGTTATTCCATGGTTGGTTAGTCGTGCCGGTCCACCAATTGCTGTTGCTGGTGTTCCAGGTGCCGCCACCATCGGTGACGCTAGCGTCGGTTCCATTCGCATCCCATTGCAGGGATTGTGCAGAAAGCGAGCTAGCCAGCAACAAGGCGAGCCCACCGTGAAGAAGTTTCAAGGCGGTCAATTTCATGGGGGGAGGCGCATCCTAGCCTAACTCCTCGCATTTTCAGCAGAAACGTACACAAAAGCGTCAGGATAAGGGGAAATCCTTATCCTGACGCTGGCTGAATGAATGCCGCAGATTATCCGCGTTTTTAGTCTTCTGCTCGCATGGCTTCTTCGGCTTCTAGGCCAAACAAGAATTCGAAGTCAGATTTCTCGAGCGTGTTGGAGAAGCCGCCTTCTCCCAGAATGTTAGCTGACATCAGGCTCTTCTTCTGCTGGAGCAGCATGATTTTTTCTTCGATCGTTCCCTTCGTGATCATTCGGTAGGCCATCACGGGCTGCGTCTGGCCGATGCGGTGAGCTCGGTCAATCGCCTGGGCTTCCACCGCTGGATTCCACCATGGATCGTAAAGAATGACGTAGCTGGCGGAGGTCAGGTTTAGACCGCTGCCCCCGGCTTTCAGGGAGAGCAGGAAGACACATGGGTCTGGATCTTCTTGGAAACTCTGTACCACTTCAGAGCGATTGTTGGTGCTTCCGGTTAACCAGTAATGCGGAATTTTCATCTCATCCAACTTGTCGCGGATGATGCTGAGCATCGTCACGAATTGGCTGAAGAGGAGCACTTTGTGGCCTTCGGCGTGGAGTCCTTCAATGAGTTCCAAAGTAGAGGTCAGCTTGGCGCTGTCATCGCTACTGGACTTATCCACAAGCGAAGGGTGGCAGCAAATCTGGCGCAGACGAGTGAGGGCCTGCAAAATGGCGAATCGCTTGCGAGTGAGCACTTCAAAGCCGGAAGCGCTGAGCACCATGTGCTGGGCTTTTGCCAGTTCTTCGCGGTAGAGGCGTTCCTGAGTGCCACTCATTTCGCAAAGCATGGCTTCTTCACTTCGTTCCGGCAGATCCTTGGCCACTTGGGATTTGGTTCGGCGTAACAAGAAGGGTTTCAAGCGGGCGGAGAGGCGCTCGCTTGCTTTGGCATCTTTACGGCGGTCAAAGTGACGGTGGAAGTAGTTTCGATCTCCCAGGGCTCCAGGCGCTGCAAAGGTCATGAGACTCCAGAGGTCTAACAAACGGTTCTCCACAGGGGTGCCGCTCAGTACCAGGCGACTTTCAGCCTTCAGCAGTCGAGCTGCTTTGGCAGCCTTGCTGTCTGGATTCTTGATGTGTTGACCTTCGTCCAGAATGACGGCTAGCCATTTCACCGATTCCAGAAGCTCAATGCAACCACGCAGCTGCGCATAGTTCATGACCAGGACGTGATATTCCTTGTAAAGAAGTTCCAGATCTAGCTCTTCCTTGTCTCGCAGGACTTGTACTTTCAGTCCTGGCGCGGCTTTGCCAAATTCGGTGGCCCACACATCCAACACAGATTTCGGACACACGACGAGGCATGGCCATGCGGTACGGTAACGACTGCGCAGCCAGAGGATCCACGTGATGCTTTGAATGGTTTTACCCAAGCCCATGTCATCAGCCAAAATGCCGCCAAACTTGTTTAGGTTCAGGTAGGCTAGAAAGTGGAAACCTTCTTCCTGGTAAGGGCGCAAGGTCACGCCAAGACCTTCTGGCACCGCTGGGCGCTCATCCAGTTTGGCCTGTTCCATGCGCTGGGTCAGATTTTGCCAAGCGCGTGGATTGATGATGTCTTTGGCTCCTTGGCCCGTGAGCTGACGCCAGTGGAGGCGATGCGCTTCATTGCTGAATTCATCCATGTCCAGCCCCAGCTGGTCCATCATCACTTGCTGTTCCTCACTGAGTTCCAGCTTCACGCGACGCCAGGTGCCGTCTGCCAATTGTACAAATCCACCCTTGGCTGAAATGAGGCGGCGGATGTCCGCTGCTTTGAGATCAGCACCTTCCACTTCGAAGATCATTTTCAGGTCGAACCAGTCAATGTTCGCGGTTTGAGAAGCCTCAATGCGAACACGAGCGATCAGCGGATCTGCCAAGATGGTTTGCAGGCGATCATCCGCCGTTAGACTCATGCCTTCTGGCAAACTTTTGGCCCAGGTATTGAATTGATCCGGAAACGTTTTGGTTAGGCGTACACGGAACCCTTCGTACTCCGGGTCATAGACCGGCCTCATTTCTTGCAGAGCGGCCTCGGCACTGGCTAGGGCGCTGCGGTCACGGCAGATGATGCTATTGTCATCATCGGGGCGTGCGTTTTCGGTGGGTTGCCAGCCTGCATAACGCAGCACTTCCCGCACAGTGCCATCAGGGGTGGTGGCTTCGATTTGAAAGACCGCATGCTCCGTGCTGGTAGCGTGGGATCTGGCCACACAGCCTGCCTTCACTTTCACGTGCAGGGGTTCATGCCGGATGCGGGAAGAAATGTCCGCTGGCAGTGGAAGATCCAATTTATCTAGGAAGGCGATTCCATCCTGCGTCGCGAGGGCATTGATTGGGATGGAGGCTGAAGATTCTAATTTGGTTTCTTCAGGAAACCAGAGCGGGCCAGAGAAAAGCGTGTCGGCAGATAAGAATAGAGTCTCTGTGCCATGCAGCACTCGTAGCGGTAGTGGTGCGGGTGAATCATCTGCTTGAACGAGAGTTAAGATCAGCTGACCCGACTCTGCATCCTCTTCACTGGACCAGCGGAGCGGTTCGCTCACACGTCGAAAGGGCATTTCATCCAGCGTAAGCAGTCGTGCCTGAAGGGCTGGCTGCTGAAACAGAGTGCCTAACCAACGGCTATGATTTTCAAGATCGAAGCGGCAGACTTCTCCAGGGGAGGCACCGATCTGACCGATGGAAGTCAACAGGAGCAATTCACCTGCGGCGGGGATGCTCAAAGCTCCACGCTCATATTCGTGTTCCAGAGCCGTGAGCTCGCTGCCTGCCACGGCGCGGAAAGCTTCGTCGCTGCCCGTGCGGATTTGCAGGCGTGCTTCACTGGTGGTGATGATCAGGCGGAAGTCACAGCTGCGGCGTTGCTTGGGGGGTGTTTCATCCAAGCTGCGGAGCAGTTGACGGATGCGCTCACGCCACAGCGGAAGGGTTCGTTCTTGCCTCCAGACGCTCAATCGTGCGCGGACAGCATCAATATCCACACTGCCACGCAGGAAGGATGGCGCGGGGAGATTCCGCTCTTGCAGGGCCAGGGCTACGTATTCCCAAAATTCCTTCAAGTTCACCGGTGGCTCAGGCCAAAGGGAAAGGGGATCCACACTCTGAATGCTCCAGCGTGGATGTAGGCGCACCATGTCCTGATCATAGATATGCCCGCCACTTTGGCGCACGCGCTGGAAGCGTTTTTCCAGCTTGCTGAGGTAGCCTTCTTCTTCGGGGGTAAGCTGACGCGCTAGGCGTCGCTCCAGCATGATCTGGAAGGTTTCCTCTGGCGGCAGAGAAGGGGCGTTGCCTGGCTGAGTTTGGCGTGCGAAACGGCGTTGGGCCGCCACCAAGGCTGCACAAAGAGCCAGCTTGTGTAAGGGCTCATCATCGCAATCACTTTCGGAGAGCCACTGGTCATCTTCCAGATACCACCGGACGTTTACGTGGCGGTCATCCAAGACGACTTCGGCTAAAACTTCATCTTCTACGATATCGAGACCGCGAATGGCATCATCATCGGCCAGTCTTTCTGCTTCTTGGCGAAGGCGAGGTTCGAAAGACTGTAGGAGGCTGGGGAGGGATGTGGCAAAGTCAGGCATGAGCACGAAAGCCCCGGCTTGAGACCGGGGGAACTTGTTGCCTTAGCACAGCGTTTCGCGCTGCGCCAGAGATGTCTTACCAATGGCGAGACCGTCACCTTCTTTTTTCCCGATTCTTCCGCATTCAGGAAAGCCCATCTAATCATGCAGAATGACTGTTTGTAAAAAAGTGACGTCTTTGGCGAGAAACCTACCGTTTCAGAGTTGTATTATACCGCCATGAATCAATTGCCCCAAGAAACTAGGTTTCTCAGGAACCTTTACGCCACTCCAGCCGATTGGCAGCGGGACTTGTTTTATTCCGTTGTCAGGGCTGGCCATCTAAAAGCAGGCGTGAGTCATCGCATTCAGCGGGAAACCTATCCTGGGCATGAACTTATTCTCTGCCTTACCGGGCATGGTTGGGTGCAGGTGGCTGGAAAACGTCATGACGTGGCACCTGGTCAATTGGTCTGGATTAACTGCCACCACCCACATACTTATGGGGCAGATCCTAAAGATCCTTGGGAAGTTTATTGGGTGCGTGTGGAAGGTCGTTCTTTGGACCGTCTGGCCCAGCTTTTAGAGGTGCGTTCCTTGCCCGTTTTACATGGCTTTGATGCCGCAGGATCTATGGTGGAGTTTGAGCGAAGCTTCCTCTATTTGGAAGGCAATCGACCCTGCGATGCGGCTCATGTGAATGCGGCTATCTCTGCCATCATCGCCATGGCTTTTGACGCTCGGTTGTCTGACCCAGACCTGATTCGTCCAGATCTGCCGCTGCCTGTTCAGCGTGCCCTGGAAAAGATGCGTCTGTATTTTCACCAGCCTATTCGGGTGGTCGAATTAGCCCATCTTGCGGGTATGAGCGAAAGCCATTTTAGCCGCCAGTTTAAGGCAGCCATTGGCACCAGTCCCATTGACTGGTTGCGTCGTGAACGCATCAATCAGGCTAAGCGTCGTCTGATCGAATCTGACGATCCCGTGAAGGAAATTGCCCGCCAAGTGGGGTATGCGGATCAGTTCTTCTTCAGCAAGGACTTCAAACGCATGACCAAACTGACCCCGACTCAGTTTCGGGATGAGGAACGCCAGAATTGACCTCCCCGAGGGAGTTTACCCCAGGACTTCCGTCAGCTTTTCCATGGGGAGGCCCATCACATTGGTCCAAGATCCCTCGTAACTTTCCAAAATCATTTCACTGCATTCTTGGATGCCGTAGGCACCTGCTTTGTCCAGTGGATTGACTCGGGCATGGTAGGCGCGAATGGTCTCATCCGTCAGGGGCAGAAAAGTCACCTCCGTGATGACATGAAAGCCCTCCCCCTCGGCTCCTCCTTGGCTGGCTAAATAGACACCCGTGCATACTTGATGACGGCGTCCTGAAAGTCGGCGCATCATTTCTAAAGCTTCATCCAAATCACGCGGCTTCCCCAGGGGCAGCCCATCCACATAGACCAGGGTGTCTGCACCGATGACAAGGGCATCCGTCTTTTGCGCAGCCCCAGCTACGGCCTTGCGGCGTGCATTTTCCACGGTCAAATCCTCGGGCGTCAGCGTGGCATCGTGCGCCTCTTCCACGTCTGGGACCACGGTGTCGAATTCATAACCGGCTTCGCGCATCAATTCGAGGCGTCTTGGTGACTGAGTAGCCAGCACCAGATTGGATGTTTTGATCATGTGTCTTGTTCTTCGATCATGAGCACCTCATCCGCCCGCAGCAGTGAGTCACGATCTTGAAAGGTGCGGTAGCGGTAGTAGCCAGTCTTGCCCTGAAATTCCGGCTTTCCTTTGCACATGTATTGGCGTCCATCCTTGAGGGTGATCTTATAACTGCCTGTGGACTGACAACTGGCTATCGAAAGAGCCAGAGCGACGATGCTGAGGGTACGCAGAAGCAGGGTCATGGAAGAAGAACGCTCCTCAAGGAAAAACATTCGCACCGTTTCGCAAGTCCGCTTATATCCGCAGGCTATGTCCGCAGCCACTTTTCTCCACGAATTCGTCCGTAATTGGAAGACTGTGGGCGCAGTAGCACCTTCCAGCCCTGCTTTAGCCTCCCGTATGATGGAGTCAGCAGAGGTCGGGCGTGCCCAGCATGTACTGGAACTTGGGCCTGGAACGGGGGCTTTCACGGAAGCTATTTTAGACTCCATGCCACATGGTTCCAGCTATTTGGGCATCGAATTGAATGAAACTTTCGTCACCGAGTTGAAGCCCCGCTTCCCGTCCATGGATTTTCGCATTGCGGGAGCCCAGGAGTTCGACTTCGACGCCTACTTGGCTGATCGGGAGCCTTTTGACGTGATCGTTAGTGGTCTTCCTTGGACAGCCTTCCCTCGGGGGCTCCAGGAAGCTATCTTGAGTAATGTCCTGCCTCATTTGCGTGAGGGCGGGCGCTTTGCCACCTTTGCTTATTACGGCTTTCATCGTCTGCCCAGTGGACAGCGTTTCCGTGGCCTACTGCATGAAAAACTGCCCGGTGTCGAAACCAGCCGTGTGGTTTGGGGCAACGTTCCGCCTGCCTTTGTTTACGTCGCTCGAAAGTGAGTTCCGCTTCATAGGCGATGACCTATTGCATCATCGCCTGCGGAGTATCCTCCTGAAAAACAAATGGGCGGACCTCCGCCAATCGGGGGGACTTCATCAGCGGATCTTCATCCAGTGTTTTTTCAGCCAATTGTCGGGCCAGTCTCACCAGCCGAGTATCTGCCAGCATTTCCGCAAATTTCAGCGGAGCTTGACCGCTCTGGGCTTTGCCCAGAACATCGCCAGGGCCGCGACGTTTCAGATCTTCCTCAG
>JAOZVT010000642.1 GCA_025869455.1 Prosthecobacter sp. | reverse complement strand
CATTGACGGATGCCAAGCTGGCGGTGGAGACGGGGAATCCGAGTTTCTTGGCGATCCATCCGAGCAAAAAATATCTCTATGCGGTGGGAGAGATGGCGGGTGTGGAGAAAAAAGCAGGTGGAGTGAGTGCCTTCGGTATCAGTTTGCCGGATGGCATGCTGACCAAAATCAATACGGTCTCCACGGTAGGCGTCGGTCCCTGCCATGTGTCTTTGGACAAGACGGGGGAGATGGCTTTCATCGCCAATTACGGCAGCGGCAGCGTGGCCAGTTACAAAATCGGGGCCGATGGGTCATTGGGAGATGCGACCACTTTTGTTCAGCATGAAGGACACGGCGCAGATCCTAAACGGCAGGCTGGGCCGCACGCTCATAGTGTGAATACGAGTCCTGATAACCGCTTTGCTTTCGCCTGTGACCTGGGCCTGGACAAGGTGCTCATTTACAAGATTGATCCGACCACTGGCACCATGACAGATCACGGTTTTGCCACCTTGCCTCCAGGCAGTGGTCCTCGGCATCTGGCCTTTCACCCGAGCGGAAAGTACGTGTTTGTGAATAATGAGATGCTGATGACGGTAACCTCGTTCGCCTATGATGCAGAAGCGGGGAGCCTGAAGGAGATCGAAACCGTGTCCACTCTGCCCGAGTCAGACCGTGGCAAGACAGGCTTCAGCACGGCTGAGACGGTAGCACATCCAAATGGTAAATTTGTGTATGTCTCCAATCGTACCCACGACACCATTGCCGTTTTCTCTTGTGATCAGGCCACAGGAAAACTGACCCTGATTCAAAACGCCTATGTCGAAGGCCAGATACCGCGCAATTTCAGCCTGGATCCATCCGGTAAGTGGATGATCGTAGCGCATCAGAACAGCAACACGGCAGTCGTTTTCAAGGTGGATCAGGACACGGGTAAACTGAGCTTCACTGGCAGGAGGTTGGATATTGGAGGTTGTGTTTGCGTTCGCTTCTTAGCTTTGGATTAGTCTGATCCCATGAGTGGTGCGTTTCTTTCCCCTAGTCCTCCTTCGGCCCGTGAGCGGGAGGCGGAACGTGCCGAGTCTCTCTATCATGAGTATGTGGCTCAGAAGTGTTACCGCTGGGCGACTCGTCTGCTCATTGTGGGCATGGTGCTCATTGCACTTCCGCTGCCCCTTTTAGTGCCTTGGCATTGGTACATCGTGGGTGGATTGGCTCTAGTCATGACGATCCTGGCGGTGCAGATGATGCGTCATGGGCGGGTATTGAATGGGTTGATTTGTCTGGTCTGTGCCTTTGGTGTCTTGCCCGGTTGGGTTTTTCTAGCCGGAGATGTGGTGGGGGCGGGGTATGATCTGTACCGAATCGTGGCGGATCAGTGGATAGAGAAATTTAAATGAAGAAGCTGCGCGGCAGAAAAAGGGAACGTGTCGAATCTTATAATGAAATTGATACGCAGTCGCAATTAAGAGTTGTCAGGCTCTGAGTTGGCGGTTAAGGCTGGGGCGTCGCAGACCATCATGCGGCTTTTTTTGGAATCCCCCGGTTGTGTCTTTGCTCTATTCTGCTTTTGAAAGCCGCTGGCTGGCTGCTGATGCCAACCATGGTGGCACGCATTGGCTTCAGGCTCTTCGACCTGGGGCTGTGATGGTCTTGTTGCTCCTTGATGGTGGAGTTCGGGTGGATTGGTCCATGAGCCATCAACGGGAGATTTCGGGGAATAGCTTGATCTGGATCAATACTGCGGTGGCGATTCCTACCGATTGGCGTTTGCTGGGGGAAAAAAAGCATGAGGCGTTGGCTTTGCATTTCCCGATTGATTGGGTGCAAACCAGCCTGACTCATCTGCAGCAGGAGATGTCGGCGGACTTTCGAAGCTTATTGTTAGGTCCGCATTCAGCGACGGCTTTGATCACTCGCCCCTTGGAGGCAGAAGATCGAGTTTGGGCACATTCACTTATGGCTTCGACGCTCTGTTCGGCGGCGCGTCAGCTTTTGGAAGGCAGCCGAATGAGTGAATTCTTTTTTCGCAAAGTACTCACTGAGTCTAAGGGGGAAGAACTTTTTTGTACTCGCACGCGGCGGCTGTCTTTGGAGCGCGTGGCCAAAGTGCGCAAGGCTCTGCTGGAGAACTTAGAGGAGCCGCTCAATCTGGATGAATTGGCGCGTCTTTGTGGGTGCAATCCACAATATCTCTCGCGTACTTTTTCAGAGACAGCAGGTACGACGATCAGCTTGTATCTCAGGCGGTTACGGATCGAGCGTGCTGCTGAATTACTTGCCAAAGGCCATGCCAATGCCAGCGAAGCGGCTCTGGAAGTGGGATACAGAAGTCTCAGTCATTTCAGCCAAGCTTTTCGTGCAGAAAAAGGCATTTCACCCAGTGATTGGGTTCGGCGTCCGGTGGCTGATTCGGCTTAGCAAGTGCCCGACAATTCTCAACATGAGGACGACAGCGCCTCCAACCGAACAAATGCAGCGTAAGTTCGTCTAACAACACAACCCCATGAATTACACCAACCTAGACAGTCGTTTGAAGCTCCATAGCCTCAGCCCACTTTTTTTACGTCGCCTGAAAAAGATCCGGGAGGATAGCCTGAAAAATCGAGGCAATACAGCCAAGAAAAATACTCCTCCCGCCTCCTCTGCCGAAGCTGCTACCTCCTAGCTTTAGGTTCAGGCCATGTCATCCAAAGGAAAGATAGGCCGCTGGATTTTTTGGAAAGGCAGAGTCTCCAATCGGCTGCTGCAAGGTCCAGCGGTGTCCACCCAGATCATGCGTGCTGCGATGCTGTCATACGCTCGACGATGTGCTACGGCGGCCTTCACGCCGATGACGGAAAAATCTTTGGGTTCCAGGCCTTGGCTACGCCACTGACCCAGGTCAAAAGGTGGGGTCTTGATGCTCGTGAGCAAGATAGTCAGTTCCTTGTGCTTCACGATGGCGCAGGGTCCCATGTCAAAACTATCTCCACTCATGGAGGCGAGGTGGCTTTGTTTGTCCTCCAACTCAAATTGGCCATCGCCATGAGAGATCACTTCGACCTCAATTTGAACTGGCCCTGCATCCATGCGACTGCCTTTACCGCCAATGGCGAGCATGAGACGATCTCCATGCCGATAATGTGAGGCTTCGGCGACGGCTTCAGGATCGGCGATGCAGATAGCGCAATTCGGTACACGCCAGTGGATGAAGGCACGCAGGAGTCCGGTTCCATCTCCAGGAGCCCCCGCACCGATGTTGTCTGAGGGCTCCACCAAGACGGTGAGTCCTGGGCCAGGTTCGGCTAAGCCACCGAAGACTTCACTGATGTGGGGTTCAGTGGCATTGCCTAGCTCTCGCAAAGTCCAGGCCGTGCTGCTGAGTTTCTGCAGGTGATTGCTCACATCCACCGTGCTAGCGATGACGAAACTAACCCCGGTCTCGGGAGTGTCAGCAAAGGAAAATCCGGCGACAATGCTGACGGACCAAGTGCTTGGCTCCTGCTCCATCTCACGGGCCATGGCTTCGAGCGTTTTCATCGGCTCCATCGCCGTAGCGGTCCCCGTGGGGGGCCACATGAGCGGCGGGTGAATGAATTGTTGGTTAGGTCGCTCTCCCGTAGTCAGGCAACGTTGCAGCAGGCGCGCTGCATTACCGGCGGCTTCCCGTGCATCTGTGTGCGGGTTTTCACGATAAGCGACCAAGCAGTCAGATAAAGCTGCCATGCGCTGGGTGAAATTGGCATGCAGATCAAAGACGCCAAAAACAGGGATGTTTTCAGCACCAGGTAAGGCCCGTAAACGCTGCAAGATTTCACCTTCCACGTCATCCTGAGATTGCGAAACCATGGCTCCATGCAAGACAAGGTAAATGCCATCCACTCCCTCGGTCAGGTGTGGGGTCGCATGATCCACGAAGTCGGCCCAGAATGTTTCGATGACCAAGTCTTCCACCATGGCGCTGGGTTGCGCGCGGTAGTCAACCGTCGGCAGGATTTCCCAACCAAATTCGTCCGCTAAATCGAGGACTCCACCAATGGGAGAAGCATCTCCTTTCAGTGCCAATAACTCATCTCCACGCAGGAGTGTGAAGTCAGATAACGCGGTCGTTCCTTCCAGGAACGTATGCGTCTCATGGAAGAGGCCGGCTAGCAGGATGCGTGGGGGACGGCTCATGCAGTAAGACAATCATGGAACTCACAGAAGACACGAAAAAAACGCTAAAACTTTGCAATGCTTGAAGAGCGTCTTTGGATAATCAGGACTGCCAAGTCTCGGCATGTTGAGCAAAGGCCAGGGAGGCACGTTGCAAAGCCTCATCCACGTCCGCTTCGACATGGGCTAGGCTGACAAACCAAAGGCCGCGCTCGATGGCGCGAACACCCTTTTCCAGAAGACAGCGGCGTAGGTGTGCCCAACGTGGGGCATCGTGCCGCTGCACATAATCACGATAACTCATGACAGGGCCTTCTTCTGCACCGGGTTTGAGCATGGTGGTGTGAAAGACCAATCCTGGGCCTTGGGGGCGTAGGGGGATGCGATGTTGATCCGCCAGATGATGCAGCCCGGCCATCATCTTTTGTCCCAAGTCAATCAGTTGTGTCGGATGCGTGTCACCCAGGGCCAGGATTTCATCCAGGCACCATTTGGCTGCTGCTAAGCAGAGAGGGTTGGCATTGAGCGTGCCCGCATGGACGACTTCACCACTGAGGATTTTAGCAAAGGAGGCCTCCTTGCCTACCAGGGCAGCAAAAGGCACGCCTCCACCGATTGCTTTACCCAAGATCGTTAGATCTGGCAGCACTCCGAAATGGGTTTGCGCACAGCCTGCACCGAAGCGGAATCCGGTGATGGTTTCATCGGCGATCATCATCATGCCGTCACGATCACAGAGTTCACGAATGGTCTGAAGCAGGCCGGACACGGGCGGGATGCAACTGGTGTTGCACAAGACGGGTTCAAAAACGATGGCGGCAATCTTCCCTCGGTATTGATCAACGCGCTTCCGCAGATGCTCGGGATCATTCCAGCGGGCGACGACGAACTGTTCTAGGACTTCAGGAATCACGCCCTGGCTGGGATGCAATCGAGTTGGCTCGTCTTCCGTGCCCCACTGATCAGGTGGCGGGGCAAAGCCGACCAAACCTTCATCAGCCCAGCCATGGTAGTGACCTTCGAATTTCAGGATGAGTTTCCTGCCTGTGTGGGCGCGTGCCAGACGAAAAGCAGCCAGCACGACCTCGGTGGCTGAGTTGTTGAACCGGACTCTTTCTGCTCCAGGAATCATTTTCTGGAGGCGTTCCGCGACTTCGATTTCTAGTTCGCATTGGGCTGCCCAGTGGGTGCCTTTTTTTGCTTGTTCAGCAATCGCTTCCGCCATGCCAGCGGGGGCATGGCCATACAGTAGAGCTCCCTGGCCTGTCTGGAAATCAATGTACTCGTTGCCATCCACATCCCAGAGGCGGCTGCCTTTTCCGTGATCAAAATAGAGTGGCACGGGAGCCTCCATTTTGCGGATGCCGCTATTGATACCACCGACGATGCTTTTTTGAGCGCGGCTAAAGAGTTCGGTCGAGCGAGGGAAGGTGTAGGACATGAATGGAGCAATACGGCACGGCCAAACGACTTATAGCGAACGTAAAATATCTGTGAAGCGTGGAAGAGAGCTTGCCAGAGAGCCTCAAAAAAAGCGAAACTAGGTTTTCTCCCCCCAACCCCCCTATTTAATTTTCCGTGTCTGCTCGTCCTATTTCTTCCGCTGACGCCACATTGCCTGAATCAGTCGCTCTCGAAGCTCAGACGAAGCTTCAAAGTTTGATTCATGGGATCTCTCAAATCATCGTTGGCAAAGAAGATGTGATTCGTCTCGCTGTGACGTGCTTGTTAGCGCGCGGTCATTTGTTGTTTGAGGATCAACCTGGGGTGGGAAAGACCTTGCTTTCGCAGGCGCTCGCTCAGGCTTTAGGGCTTCAATTTAGACGGGTGCAATTCACGAGTGACATGTTGCCGGCGGATATTTTAGGGGCCTCGATTTATGACCGGGAGGCGGGCAGTTTTGTGTTTCATCCTGGACCTGTTTTTACCCAGGTGCTGTTGGCGGATGAGATCAATCGTGCCACGCCGAAAACCCAATCCGCTTTGCTGGAGGCGATGGAAGAGGGGAAAGTGACTGCGGATGGCATTACTCACGCCTTACCGCAGCCATTTTTTGTTATTGCCACTCAGAATCCATCCTCGCAGATCGGCACCTTCATGTTGCCGGAATCTCAGTTGGATCGTTTTCTGATGCGGTTGGCTTTGGGGGTTCCTGATCGCGTGGCTGAGCGCTCGATTTTGCAGGGGCAAGACCGACGCGAAATGCTGAAAGCCATGCCAGAAATTCTGCCCTGGGAGGAAATGCAGCAGTTACAATCATTCGTGCGGCAGGTTCATGTTTCTCCCGCTTTGTTGGATTACGTGCAGGATCTGCTGGGGGCCAGTCGTGAGCAGGGGCGCGGATTGTCGCCGCGTGGTGGATTGGCATTGTTGAATGCCGCGCGTGCAGCCGCCCTCCTGCAAGGCCGTGCGATGGTGATCCCAGAAGATGTGCAAAAAGTGGGCGCTGCGGTGATGGCTCATCGCTTGGATGGCGATGGTGAAGAAGCGATTCGATTGCTGGAAGAAACGGCGATTCCCTAACACGCATCATGACGCAGGCAGGCAGCATGAAACAAGATTCACCCCGAGGCGGGTGGGGGGCTAGCCTGTTCGGCTGGGTTCCTGGGATCTTCAGGCGCACTTCATCCCGTGGTGTCCAGGAAACCACGCGTGTTAAATTCAATCTGCATACCATTTCGTGGCTGGGGCTTTGCTGTGCCATGGGGTATTCAGGAGCGGTGCAGGCCAATGGCGCGGCTTACATTTTGGCGTTTTTGACCGGCACCTTAGGGGTGCTTAGCTACGTGTATGCCCGGGCAAACTTGCGTGGGTTGGAGGTGCGCGTGGGTTCTGGTCCCATTCAGCATCATGGTCTAGGGGAAGTGTTACCAGTGGATTTGCGTGCCGCTTCGGGACATGAGCCCTTCGGTATTGAAGTGCTGTTGATAGGGGCTCCGAAAGCCACGTTTGTCTCCCAGATTGCCAGTGGCCAGTCCACACGATTGTATCTGAGACTGCCTCCAGGAAGTGCGCCTTTACAGTTGATGCTGCGCAGTGCTTATCCTCTGGGGTTGCTCCATGCTCAACGGGTGATTCAGGTGGAACTGAGTCGGCATGCAGTGCCGCCTGCGTCAGGCCAGCTGCCTTTGCCAACGGCTCAAATGCATGCTTCCGAGGTTGAGGGAAGAAGTGGAGGAAACTCAGTGCCAAGTCGTGAAGGGGATGACTTTGCGGGGGTGCGTGAATGGCAGCCTGGGGATTCCCCCCGGCACATAGATTGGCGGGCGGTTGCGCGTGGGCGTCCCTTGATGGTCAAAACCTGGGCGCATGGGGTCAATGAATCCGTCCAATTGGATTGGGAAACACTCCCTCTCCCTGAGAGTGAAAAGGCCGGACAAATGGTGCGCTGGATACTGATGTGTGAACAGCAGGGCTTGTCTTATGGGATGAGCCTGCCGAGTCAAGAGTTTGAAAGCGGCAGGGGAGAGGCTCATGCGCGCCGCTGCATGCAGGCTTTGGCGGGACTGCATGCCGGTGCCATGAAGACGGTGGAAACGTCTAAGCAAAGGCGGGTCGCGGCCAGTTATGAACTCAGTGCCTCGGTGCCCCGTGGTCCGCTGGCTCTGCTAAGTGCGGTCTTGTTTTTGACGGCGCTGCCTTTGCAGGAGTTGGTGTCCTTGCCGATTTTGGTGCTGCTGTTCTTGTGTCTCACCTATCGTTCTTTGATACCGAATCCTGTTCGCCTGCGCTGGTTGCCGCTTTCATCGATAGGGCTGGGTATTTTGGGGGTTTATCTGACGCAAGGCAGCCTGATGAGCATGGAGGCAGGCATTGCTGTGCTGATCGTCCTCTCCGGGGGGAAGATGCTGGAATCCCGTACCCCTCATGACTTTCAGGTCATCGCCATGATCGGTTGGTTTTTGTGTTTATGCGGATTATTGGCTGATCAGAGTATTACCACTTCTGTGATGATGCTGGGTTCGTTCTCGGTGATTACGGGGTGCATGGTGCGTTTCCGCCGTGGTTTACCAGGTGCAGCTGCGCCCATCAAATTGACTGGGCGACTGTTGTTACAGGCTCTGCCGCTGGTGGTTTTGTTG
>JAOZVT010000641.1 GCA_025869455.1 Prosthecobacter sp. | reverse complement strand
GGTGACCACTTTGATTCAGCAGAACCAGGCAGTTCTGACCGTTAGTGATGACGGTCCAGGAATCGCGGCATCTGATTTGCCGCATATTTTCGAGCGCTTTTATCGCGCGGATCAAGCACGCACAGGCAGCTCTGGACACACGGGGCTTGGGCTAGCCATCGTCAAAGCCATTGTCGATAATAACCAGGGATCCATTCATGTGACCAGTGACCCTGCTACGGGAGCTAGTTTTGAAGTGAGGTTTCCTACTGTTGGTTAGACATCATCCCCGACCAGCTTGATTCGCTTCAGGGAATCAAAGCTCACACGTTTCATGATCGTGATGAATTCTTTCATGTAGGCCGTTTGAGAAAGGCTGCGTGTCGTTGCTGCATGGAGGTTGGCATAGAGACCCTGTTTTCTCACGGGCCGACTTTCCACATACCCTTTATCCAAGTAGGGCTGCACGGCCCAGCCGGGCATGGCGGAGATGCCTCGGTGGCTCGCTACCAATTGTAAAATGGCGACGGTCAGCATGGCGGTGCGCCGTGTGGGGTTGACACCTGCCGGTCCCAGGACCTCGCGTATGATGTCAATGCGATCGTCCGGAATCGGGTAGGTGATCAGCGTCTCTTTGACGAAATCTTGAGCGGTCAGAAATGTCTTTCTCGCCAGGGGGTGTTTGCGTGCAATGAGCGCCAGTACTTCGTAGCGAAAAAGTGGATGATACACCACATCCTTGCGCGCTGGAGCTTTTGAGACAATGACCAGATCTGCCTGATCTTCTAGCAATAGGCCTGTCGGGTCGGGTTGGAATCCAGAGACCAAATCCATCTCCACTTCTGGCCAGGATTCACGGAAGCAATCCATGGCAGGCATCAGCCAGTCAAAGCAGGAATGGCATTCCACGGCGATCCTTAATTGTCCTGCTTTACCTTCTGCAATACGTGCCACATCTCGCTCGCACTGCTGCATCGTTTTCACCACTTCATAGGCGGTGCCCAGTAGGCGTTCACCGGCGGGGCTTAGGTGTAAAGGACTGCTTTTACGCTGAAAAAGTTCCACGCCGAGGTGTTCCTCTACGGCTTTGATTTGATGCGAGAGCGCGGGCTGGGAGAGGTGCAGGCGGCGACCTGCCTTGGACAGGTTTCCCGTTTCGGAAAGGGCAATGAGGGCTTGGAGATGGCGAACTTCGAGCATGGCTAATCATAACACATTTGAATGATGATCCACAAAACTATGTGGATTGTTTATATCCAAACACGCGATAGTTATTTTGTCGCCATGAGCGATATCCATACACACAACCTGGGCTACCCCCGCATTGGGGAGCAGCGCGAACTGAAGAAAGCCACGGAAGCCTATTGGCATGGACGCATGTCCCGTGAAGAACTTGAGACAGCGGGGCGCAAGCTCCGGCAGCAGAACTGGGCCAAGCAACAGGCCGCAGGCATTGACCTCATTCCCTGCAATGATTTCAGTTTCTATGATCAAACGCTGGATTTTTCCTGTCTCATTGGGAACATCCCTCCACGTTTTGGATGGAAAGGTGGGTGCGTGGATCTGGACACGCTGTTCCTCATGGCGCGTGGATCACGAGGGGAAGCCCTCGAAGCCTGCGAGGCGGGCTGTTCTCATGAGCCAGCCTTCGCCTGTGAGATGACCAAGTGGTTCGATACCAATTACCACTACATCGTCCCTGAGTTCAGTGCCCAAACACGTTTCCAGCTTGTTGGAGATAAAGTTTTCCGTGAATTCGAAGAAGCTCAAGCTCTGGGAATCCGAGCCAAACCTGTGCTGCCTGGGCCTGTAACTTACTTGACGTTAGGCAAGGTGCAGGATTCCGTAAATCCGGACTTTGATCCGTTTACGCTGTTGGATTCACTTCTGGATGTCTATGTGCAGATCCTTCAGCGCCTTCAAAAGCTGGGGGCTGAATGGGTGCAAATTGACGAACCTATCTTGGGGCTTGATCTGACAGAAACGCAGCGTGATGCCTTGCTGGTTTCTTGGCAACGGATCGCTCAAGAGACACCTGCCTTAAAGATCATCGCCACCAGTTACTTCAGCGAGTTGCGTGAAAACCTGCCGCTTTACCTCTCCTTACCCGTTCATGCTTTGCACGTGGATGTGGTGCGTGGCAGTGCTGAATTTGACCAAGTGTTGGCTAGGTTCCCACAGGGTAAGATCTTATCTCTTGGCCTGGTGGATGGGCGCAATATCTGGAAGAACGATTTTGCCTCTTCCTTAACTCTTTTACAGCGTGCCAAGGATGCCGTGGGAGAAGAGCACCTTTGGGTAGCTCCTTCTTGTTCGCTGCAGCATTCGCCAATCACCTTGTCGAATGAACCTGCTCTTGATGCAGATTTGAAGAATTGGTTGGCTTTTGCAGACCAAAAATTGGATGAGGTGGTGAGCCTTAGTCGCTTGTTGAGGGGAGGTTCTTCTCCTGGCTTGCTTCAAGAGAATCAAGCTGCCATTCAATCTCGTCGTGCAAGCTCCCGCATTCACCGACCTGCGGTGAAAACGAGGTTAGCCGCTGTCAAGGCTTCCGACAGCGAGCGTCAATCATCCTTTTCCAAACGTCAAGGTTTACAGTCTCGTAAGCTCAATCTCCCTGAGTTTCCCACCACAACCATCGGCTCTTTCCCCCAAACGACAGAGGTCCGCGCGATGCGTGCACGCTGGAAGAAAGGTGAACTAAGCACCGAGTCCTATGAGGTTTTCTTGCAACAGGAAATCCAGCATTGCGTGACCTTCCAAGATGAAATTGGCATTGATATGCCTGTCCATGGTGAGTTCGAACGCAATGATATGGTCGAGTATTTTGGCGAACAACTGGATGGTTTTGTCTTCACTCAAAATGGTTGGGTGCAGAGTTATGGTTCCCGTTATGTGAAGCCGCCGATCATTTTTGGTGATGTTAGCCGTCCAGAACCTATGACTGTTCGCTGGTCACAATATGCGCAGTCTTTAACCAAACGACCCATGAAAGGGATGTTGACTGGACCGGTCACCATTTTGCAATGGAGCTTTGTCCGTGATGATCAGCCGCGTGCAGAAACGACGCGTCAGATTGCGCTGGCTATTCGTGACGAAGTGATGGACCTCGAAGCCGCTGGCATCGCTGCCATCCAGATTGATGAACCGGCCATCCGCGAGGGCTTGCCTCTCCGGCGGAGTGACTGGGCGCATTACTTGGACTGGGCGGTCAATGCCTTCCGACTTTGTGCCAGTGGAGTCCGTGATGAGACACAAATACACACGCACATGTGCTATGCGGAATTCAATGACATCATTGAATCTATCGCGGCACTGGATGCGGATGTCATCACCATTGAGACTTCGCGCTCAAACATGGAGTTGCTGGAAGCCTTCGTGGACTTTCATTATCCCAATGAGATTGGTCCTGGTGTTTATGATATTCACTCCCCACGCGTGCCTACGGTGGAGGAAATGACGAGTCTCATTCGGAAAGCGGAAGCGGTCATTCCTCGTGGTCAGCTCTGGGTCAATCCTGACTGTGGACTGAAAACGCGAGGTTGGGCAGAAGTGAAGACTTCACTCGTCCATATGGTCGAGGCCGCTCGTCAGTTGCGCTTGGCTAAACCTGTGGACGCCTAACATCATGCATATCAAAGACATCTTGGCTGCTGCAAAAGGCCCCACCCGATCCTTTGAATTCTTCCCGCCACGCAGTCCCGTGGCGGTGAATGAATTGCAGGAGGCTCTGAACATGCTCGCGCCTTGGCGACCTGACTTCGTTAGCGTCACTTATGGGGCGGGTGGTAGTACGAGAGATCGCACTCAGGCTCTGGTGGGTGAATTGCGTCAGTCAGATGTCTTTGATCCCGTTCCGCATCTCACTTGTGTGGGGCACACAGAGTCTGAGATCATGACACTTCTGGAAAGCTACGCCGCTGCGGGTGTCTGCAATGTGCTAGCCCTGCGGGGGGATTTACCGGGACAGGAGTTTCCTGAAGGTGATTTCAAAACGGCAGCGGACCTCGTGCGATTCGTTCGTCGTTTCAATGAACGCGGGCTACACCCGTCTCCACAAGGATTTGGCATCGGAGTCGCTTGTTTTCCTGAAGGTCATCCTGCTACGCCTAACAGAATGCTAGAAATGGATCATCTGAAAGCCAAGGTGGATGCCGGTGCTGACTATCTCTGCACTCAGGTGTTTTTTGATAATCATGATTTTCACGACTTCCGTGCGCGCTGCGAGTTGGCGGGTATTCGTGCGCCGATTTTCGCCGGTATTCTACCGCTGACTCAGCCTAACAATATCCGCCGCATGGCAGAGTTAGCGGCGGGATCTCGGTATCCTGCTCGGTTACTGCGCGCGCTGCAAAGGGTAGGGGATGATGCCGATGCTTTTCGGCAAGTCGGCATCCATCATGCTGTGATGCAATGCGCAGATCTGCTGGATCATGATGTGGCGGGCCTGCACTTCTACACGCTGAATAAAGCGGCTTCGACTGTTCAGGTGCTACGAGGTCTCGGGTTCAGTAGCGACCGTTAGGATGGTGTGGCTTGCTGCGCGGCTCCCTTGAGCAAACCATTCCATTGGTCTCGCTGCCACTTTGCTGATTCAGGTCTTAAGCCGATGCCGCCACTGAACTCTCCGCAGCGGTTGTAGATTTCGACGCAGATCACTTCTTCACCTCCCAGGGTGAAGCGGGTGGCCCAGGTTTGACCTCGGTGCTTTGCCCCACGCAGAGTGAGTTGAGAGGCTTCACCGAAAAAGGTCGTGCCACAGCCACAGTCTCCCCAGTGCGTGGGATAAAATCCTGTGGGCAAAAATACCGCTTCATTGCGCACAGCTCCTCCCAGCGGCACTTGGGCCAGCGTCATATTTTGTAGCGCCTGCCGCACCACCCTGCGCGGCAGACGCCAGGCCAGATCCTGCCCTGCTGCTTCCAGCGCGGAGAGGCGGGAGACGCCCTCCATGCCGGGAAAGGCAGACTCGGGCAGGCTTCTTGAAAGTCCTTTCCAGAGACTCCGCACCGTCTCTGTGTCAGGTGCGGGTGTTTCTGGTCGGACTTTGGATTTCTGGCCAAAGGGTATGGATCGTCGTCCACTGGCATGCCGGGCGACGATGTCTTCAAAAACTTCATGGTCGGACCAATTGGTCACCAGGATCTTCAGGCATCCTTCACCACTTCGATCAAAAAATTGAAAGCTAGCCACCTGTTGCTGGCCTACGGTTTCCACCACGGCCATAGCTCCACCAAAGGCGGATGGACGCAGCTCGACTCCAGATTCCAGGCATAACCATTCATCTGTTCCAGGATAAC
This sequence comes from Prosthecobacter sp., assembly GCA_025869455.1. GTDB lineage: Bacteria > Verrucomicrobiota > Verrucomicrobiia > Verrucomicrobiales > Verrucomicrobiaceae > Prosthecobacter. Next base: position 2,881 of record JAOZVT010000641.1, on the reverse strand, counting down.
TTTGGAAGGCCGGTTTTTCCCAGGCGGCGGCCATGCTGACGGGCCCCCGAGCTGCGGTGACCATGACCAATCCTAACTCTTTCAGATGTTTAAAAAAGCGTGGCCAATTTCCATCCACGTGAATGGCTAAAGCGGCTCCTTCATCTGCCTCGAAACACCACTCAGGATGTACCCGTTGTAGATCAAAGGTATAAGCTGGGAAGCTGTAAGCGATGCGTGGAATGTGACGAGATGTGGAATCCATGTTTCAAAAGCAAATAGAGTTAGGCCGCCAGCATCCGTTCCTCGGCTAAAGTGGCAAAGATGCCTTCGATCCACGCATCACAGCCTTCCTCATAGTCAATGTCACAGTCCACGCGGACATGAAAACGCGTGGCTCCCAATGTCTCTAAGGCTTCATCATAATCTTTGCCGCACTGGCAGAACCGATCATAACAGGAGTCTCCCAATGCGAGCACAGAATAGCGAAGGTGATCCAGACGAATGGTGGGCCGATTGACCACCTGCTCGTAGAAATTCTCCGTTCCGTCAGGAGGATCGCCATCGCCATACGTGCTGGTGATGATCAGGGCAGTGTCGAACTGCCTCAGCACATCGGCAGAAGTGTCCATCATGTTTTCTAGGACAGGATCATACCCGCGCTGACGGGCGACGCTGGATGCTTTTTCTGCGCAGGATTCCGAGTTTCCTGAGAAAGTGCCGAAGAGGATGAGGAGTGGCTTGGACATGATTTTGATGACGCTCCATGCATCACCTTTTCTCCACACCCGTGCTGCCGCTCGTTTGTCCTGAGTTGTGGGGCAAATGACTCCTCGGTTTGAGTCGAAATGGCTAACTTTCTCTTCTCGAGCCTAACCTAAACCAATGATTAGGCTTGGCGCAATTCTTCGATTTGCTGCCTGTATTTGGCGGCGAATTCCTTCAATTGAACGGCCGTTAGTTGCCTAACACCATGTATGATAAAAGGCTCCAGATACTCCATGCCGCAAAGCCGTGCAGTTTGATCAAATGGGGCCAGCAGCTCCTTCATGGTGTAGTGGTTGTAGCCTTCGCGTTGATAGGCTTCTAACGGCCCACCTGTCGTCAGGGCACTCATGACCTTCTTGCCTGTCAATCGGGTTCCTCCTTCACCATAGGCAAAGCCATACTCCAGCACCACATCCATCCATTCCTTCAGGATCGCGGGACCGGAGTACCAGTAAAACGGGTGCTGCCAGACGATGACATCATGATCGAGTAGCAGTTCCTGCTCTGTTTCAAAATCGATGTGCAGGTTCGGATACTCCTCATAAAGATCCCGAAAGGTCACGCCCTCCATTCCTTGCACGGCTTCCATCAAAGCCACATTCACACGGGACCGGTGCAGCGCCGGATGGGCAAAAAGTATGAGGACACGGGCCATGGGATGTAATGGCAGAATTCTGGGCGAGAGCCAAGCGGAGAAAGCTCCGGCACGGTGTAGTCTTACATGTGTCGTATATTAAACTCGACAAATCCGACAAGTGTCGTCAATGTCGCCAAATATGGCCAAAAAATCCCTTCCTCCACTTTCCGCTGCCGAGCAGGCTCTGATGGACATTCTCTGGAAACGGTCGCCTGCCAGCGTGCTCGACCTGCTGGAGTCGGTCAATGAGGGCCGTGCCGAACCTGTCACCCGCAACACGCTCCAAACTCAGCTTACCCGCCTGGAAGCGAAGGGCTGGATCTCCCGCGATGACTCCAGCCGCAGCCATGTCTATACCCCCGCAGTCCCCGAGCAGCGAGGCCGCAGCAGTGTGCTGACGGAACTCAAACAGCGCTTCTTTGGCGGCAGCAATCTGGCGCTGGTCCGCTGCCTCGTCGAGAGTGAAGAGATCACCGAGGAAGAACTGGTGGAGCTGCGCAAACTGGTCCGCAGCGGGACGGTCAGGAAAGGAGGCGAGTCATGAGCCCTGAAAACGTCTTTTTCCTCAACCACGGCCTGCACAGCCTGGCGTTTGGATTCCTCGGCTGGCTCATCTTGCACTGCCTGATTCGCGATGCCTTACGGCGCAGTGTGACGGCGATGATGGCCATTCTCTTTTCCGTTGGCGGGCCATGGCTGGTTTCCTCGCTGCCGCCCTTTGATGCAGGACGAGGCACGCCTGCCTTGACGACGCTTCATCAGACGCTGGACACGGACTGGCGCATCGCCATCCGGCCGGAGACATCACCTGCCGCTTTTAGTGAAATGGCCACGCCTCATGTATCAAAGTTTGTTTGGCATGCAGACCGCTGGATGTTGTGGCTGAAATGGGTTCTGTGGAGCGGCGTCTGCACCCTGCTTTTGAGGCACCTGTGGCAGACAGGCCGAATCGTGGTGTGGAGGAGAGGTTTGAGAGAGCCGGTCCAGGAGGAACTCGAATCAATCCCACAGGCGTTGCGCGGAAAGCCGCTGGCTGTTTTCCATCACGCAGGCACTCCCTGTGTGGTGGGCTGGTTCCAGCCTTTGATTGCCGTGCCAGCCTCATCCTTCGCCAACTTGACTGCAAGGCAGTGGCTCTGGCTGGTCCGTCATGAGGAGGAGCATTTGCGTGGAAGAGACACGCTGGTTTCCTGGCTCCTCGAGTGCGCGCGCGCTGTCCTGTGGTGGAACCCCTTAGTTCATGCGCTCATCGAGTGTCATGCCCGGGCCCGGGAAGAAATCTGCGATGCGGCAGCGGTGGGTGAGGCAGGCGAAAACAAAGACTATGCCGAATTTCTACTCAGTTGGGTCCGTACCTGTGCCCCCTTGGCAGGCGTCATGCCGATGGCTCAATCAAGGCCTGCACAGCGGTTGCGGGGACGGCTGAAGGCGCTTGTGGAAGCCCGCCCGGTGCGTCGTCGGCTGGGTTTGATTTTTGTACTCGCATGCACCGCAGGG
>JAOZVT010000640.1:1503-8221 GCA_025869455.1 Prosthecobacter sp. | reverse complement strand
TCAAGGCGTTTAACGCAGCCATTGGACACCTCGCTCACTGGCCCTCCGGGTTGAGCCTGGCAGAGGGCCAGGGCGGCGTTGCTCCCTGGGCCAATATCGCAGAGGATACAGGCACGGCGCTCGCGTCTTGCCCCGACCCTCTGCCAGACTCAACGCCTCCCTCCCTATTTTTAAAACACACCCTGAACAACTTTGAGGAAAGAGTTGCGCCTTAGTTTAGGTGGGCTTCGTTTAATTGGTGGTATCGTTGGCTAACGAGTCAGGCGTCCACCTCTCCCATTATGAAAGCGCTCCTGAGACCGTCTTTTGATTCGTGGCTTGCCGCAGTATTGGTCACTCCTTTTCTTCTTGCGGGGTGCAAGCCTCCTGCCGCTCCAGTTTCGGCACCACCTCCTACGGCTGTCATTGTGGCTCCAGTGACGCGACAGACCGTTCCGATCTACGTTGAAAATGTGGGGCAGACCCAAGCGGCTGAGACCGTAGAAATCCGCGCGCGAGTGAATGGATACATCACGGAAGCTCCCTTTAAAGAAGGCTCCATGGTCAAAAAGGGAGACCTACTTTTCCGCATTGATCCACGCCCCTACCAGGCTGTGGTGGATCAATCGAAAGCCAATGTGACGAAGTCCGAAGCCAATCTGGAACGGGCTAAAGCTGACTTGGTCCGACTGAAGCCATTGGCTGCCGCCAGCGCGATCTCTCAGCAAGACCAAGACAATGCCATGACCACGGTCAAAGTGGCTGAGGCTGATCTGCTAGCTGCCAAAGCAGCTCTGGATACGGCAGAGCTTAATTTGGGGTATGCCACGATGATGGCACCATTTGATGGCATGATCGGTGCGCGCAATGTGGATGTGGGGAACTTTGTGGGCAGCAGCGCAGACACCTCCCTGCTGGCCACCATTTCCACAACCAATCCCATGCGGGTGAACTTCACGGTGGCAGAGCAAAATTACCTGCGGTTTCAGCGTCGCTTCATGGGAGATGATGCAGCGCGTGAAGAACACAGCTCCAAGATGGAATTTGACCTCATCCTTGGAGATGGTTCTACTTACAGTCACAAAGGGCGCTTTGAATTTGCGGATCGCGCATTGGACCCGCGAACTGGGACCCTTAAAATTGTGGTTAGCTTCCCTAACGATGAAAACTTGTTGAAGCCGGGACAATTTGCCCGAGTTCGTGCCAAGCCGGAGGAAAAGCCTGATGCATTGTTGGTGCCTCAGCGCGCTGTTATTGAAACTCAAAGCCTGCGTTCTGTGCTGGTGGTGGGGGAAGGAAACAAAGTCGTTCAGAAACCCATCGAAACGGATGGGCGCTATCTGGATCAATTCATTGTCAGCAGTGGCCTCAATGAAGGCGATAAAGTCATCACCGAAGGAGTGCAAAAAGCACGTCCAGGCATGGTCGTGAATCCGAAAGAAGCTAGCGAAAAGAAAGTAGCCGAATCACCGTCCAAACCAGACGTGGAGAAACCTGAGTCGAAGTAACCCTATCGCACGGAGACCCGACTGCCATGGCTCATTTTTTCATCAAACGCCGCGTATTCGCGATGGTGCTATCCATCCTCATCGTGCTGGTGGGATGGTTAGGCCTAACCACGCTGCCCATCGCTCGTTATCCGGACATGACGCCGCCCACCATTCAGGTGACGGCGACATACCCAGGAGCCAGTTCTCAGGTGGTGGAAGAGACAGTGACCACGCCGCTGGAACAGGAAATCAATGGTGCCGAGGATATGCTCTACATGTCCAGCGGGAGTACCAGTGATGGGCAGACCTCAATCAAAGTCACGTTTCGTGTGGGGAAAAACATTGATGATGCAGCGGTGGACGTGCAGAACCGGGTGGCAAGAGCCCAAGCGCGTTTGCCTGCTGATGTGGTGAAAAATGGCATCACAGTGACGAAGCAATCCCCTGACATGTTGTTGGTCTTTGCTCTGAGTTCCAAGAATGGTGAGTATGACGATTTGTTCTTGAACAATTACGCCTTTCTCAATATCCAGCCGCAGATGGCGCGTGTGCCTGGCGTAGGGGCTGTGAATATTTTCACCCAGAAAGACTACTCCATGCGTGTCTGGTTGCAGCCGGACAAATTGGCCAACTTGGGACTCACTGCTACTGATGTTACACAGGCTTTGCAGGAGCAAAACGTACAGGCCGCCGCCGGGCAAGTAGGCGCACCCCCAGCCGAAAAGGGAACGGAGTTTCAGTTCTCTGTGAATGTGAAGGGGCGTTTGACCAACGCCGAAGAGTTTGCAAGTATCGTTATCACCACCTTGCCAGATGGGACCGTCATTAGATTGCGCGACGTTGCGCGAACGGAGCTGGGCGGCAAGGATTACGCTAGTTTTGGTCGTATCAATGGTTCGGCGGCTTCCTTGATCGGTATCTTTCAGTTACCGACGGCGAATGCTTTGGACACCGCTACCGCATGTCGTGAGCGAATGGAAGAGTTAGCGAAAAGTTTTCCTCCGGGTATGGAAGCTAAGGTTAGCTTTGATACCACTTTGTTTGTGACGGCCTCCTTGGAGGAGGTGCTGCACACTCTGGCGGAGGCCTTTATTCTTGTGGTGTTAGTCGTCTTTGTTTTCTTGGGAAACTGGCGTGCCACCTTCATTCCCATGCTGGCTGTTCCTGTGTCTCTCATTGGTACGTTTGCGCTCTTTGGCGTCATGGGGTTCACCATCAATACCCTCACACTCTTCGCCTTGGTGTTGGCCATTGGCATTGTGGTGGATGATGCCATCGTGGTGGTCGAGGCCGTGGAGCATCACATCGAGCATGGTTTGAGTCCTCTTGAGGCGACGAAAAAAGCCATGGATGAAGTCTCGGGTCCCGTCATCGCCATTGCGTTGGTGCTGTGTTCCGTCTTTGTCCCGGTTTCGTTTATGGGAGGGATCACGGGCAAATTGTACCAACAGTTTGCCATGACTTTGTCCGTGTCTGTGTTGTTGTCCGCACTGGTGGCGCTATCGCTCACGCCCGCGCTATGTGTGATGCTGCTACGTCCGCGCAAAACCAGTCAGGGGCCTTTGGGGAAATTGTTAGGCTTGTTCAATCGCACCTTTGACCGGATCACCGGAGGTTATGTCAGCATCTGTCGTTGGCTGATGCGCTTTGGCATCATTGCTGCCGTGTTGCTGCTCGGGATCTATGGTGGGATTGTGGGCCTTCTGAATCGCCTGCCGACCTCCTTCCTGCCAGATGAGGACATGGGATACTTGTTTGTCATCACCACACTACCTGATGGAGCCTCGCAGGAACGCACGGACCGCGTGCTGCGTAAGGTGGAAGATATCTTGCAAAAAACACCCGGAGTCGAGGATGTCATCACCATTGGTGGCCTGAATCTCCTGAGCGGTGCGCGGAGTTCTAGCGCAGGTGTTTGCATTGTCTCTTTGAAGGACTGGAAGGAACGTACGGATCCCTCCATGCAGATAGCTCAGATGGTGCCTTCGATATATGGCAAAGTCAGTCAGATCCCAGAAGCGATGATCATTCCAACCGCGCCTCCGCCTATTCAGGGGCTGGGCAATGCTGGCGGGGTGCAGTTTGAATTGCAGGACCAGGGCGGCGGAACACCGGAGCAACTTCAAGTCGTGGCAGATCAGTTTTTGGCCGCAGCCTCTGAGCACCCTCAACTTGCCCGCGTTTTTTCCTTTTACAGCACTCGTGTGCCCCAGACTTTTGTGGAGTTGGATCGTGACAAGATCAAAACACTAGGCATTCCCTTGGATGGGGTCTTCACCTCACTCCAGGCTTATCTGGGAGGTATTTATGTGAATGACCTGACACTCTTTGGTCGCAGCTTTCAGGTGAAGGTTCAGGCCGAGCCCGAGTACCGCATGACCCCCGAGGACATCTATGGCATTTACACCCGGAATGCTGAGGGCGGCATGGTGCCTTTCAGTACTTTTGCCAAAGTGGAAGCAACGACGGGCTCAGACCTTCTGCCACACTACAACGTTTATAGAACGGCTGAAATCACCGCCACAGGCCGCCCAGGGGTGAGCTCTGGTCAGGTTATTTCCGCGATGGAAGATCTGGCTAAAAAGCAACTGCCTGCGGGCTATGGTTATGAGTGGACGGGGACGGCTCTTCAGGAAAAAGAAGCAGGCGGGCAGCAGGCCACCATCTTTGCGCTTGCTCTGCTGTTTGTCTTTCTTGTGCTGGCCGCGCAGTATGAAAGCTGGGCAGTTCCGTTTGCGATCCTTTTTGGTCTGCCTATCGGCGTCTTCGGGGCTTTTATGGCCACTTGGTTACGTGGGCTGAACAATGACGTTTATGTGCAAATTGGTCTGGTGATGCTCTTGGGGCTCGCGGCAAAAAATGCCATCCTCATTGTCGAATTTGCCCGCACCCGCCGTGAGCAGGGGATGAGCATTCGTGAGGCAGCCCTGGAGGGCTCGCGCTTACGCCTTCGCCCCATCGTCATGACCTCGCTGGCCTTCATCCTCGGGGTGGTGCCTCTGGTCATATCATCTGGGGCTGGGGCGGCAAGTCGTCAGAGCTTAGGCACCGCCGTTTGTTTCGGCATGACGGCAGCTACTGTTATTGGGGTCTTTTTCATCCCTTGGCTCTATGTTATTGTGCAGACCCTGGCTGAAAAGATAAGCGGAGTTCCCAAAGAAGAAAAAGCATCTTAAAAAGTATCTCACTTTCGTGAGATGCATTCGACGAAAGTCTGGAGCAAGTGGATCGTTTTTACATGTCCATGTACTGGTGCCTGCTCCTTTTATCCCTTTTTCTAAGTTCATCTCTTGCCGCGCAAGCGCCCAAACAGGAGCCTCTATCTCTGAGTGCCCTGCAAAAGGCCCTCGAAGGCACGCCAGATGTAGAACAAACCAAGCAATTGCACGACGAGGTGATTCACCTCATTGGCAAGCAACGATTGGTTCAAGGCAAACCGGGTACGAAGATCGAGGGCACCACGGTGGCCTGGGCGGTCTTGGACCCAGGACATGCCCGCGTGGTCCGGGGGAACGGCACTTTGATCGGCGAAATGACGCGCTTGGGTGAAGATGGCCTGCAAGTGTTGGTGAAGGAGATGAAGAACTTTCAGGAGTTCAACTACCGCATTGAGGTGGATGGAATGTCTCGTGTCGCTGGCATGGTGCACCTGGAGCATTACGAATACACGCCTGATAGTGATCGCCAGCCAGGAGTGCCTGAAGGTAAACTGGAGAAATTTGAGTGGGCGCAGAGCAAGGTTTTCCCCGATACCGTGCGTGATGTGACTGTCTATATCCCGCAGCAATACCAAGCGGGAGATGAAGCCTGCCTCATGGTCTGGCAGGATGGCAGCCGCCATGTGGATCCGAATGGCTCCATGCGCGCAGGCATTGTTTTTGACAACCTCATTCAGCAAAAGAAGATGCCTGTAACTATTGGCGTCTTCATAGATCCAGGTCGCAAGTCTAACCAAAAGCCTGGAGGCAAGGCGGCGAATCGTGGTTTTGAATATGACAGCCTAGGGGATGCTTACAGTCGCTTTCTGCTCACCGAAATTCTGCCTGAGGTGGAAAAACGTTACAGCGTGAAGTTCCGTCAGGATCCTAAAGCCTGGGGCATCGCAGGTGGTTCATCCGGTGGCATTTGTTCCTTCACCACGGCTTGGGAGCGGCCTGACAAATTTCATAAAGTCCTGAGCTGGGTCGGCACCTTTGTGGACATTCGTGGAGGCAATGCCTACCCTTACCTGTTGCGGGTGACTGAGCGGAAACCGATCCGTGTTTACCTGCTGGATGGCGTCAATGATCTGGATAACAAATACGGTAACTGGCCCCTCGCGAACCGTATGATGGAGGCCAGCCTCAAGTACATGAACTATGACTACCGCATTGACTGGACCGAATGCTTTCACGGTAGCCGTGGCATGGCTCCACATCTGCCAGAAGCCCTGACATGGCTGTGGCGGGATGTGAAGTGAGATTGAATCGAACCTAGGGAACAAGTCTCATTTTATTACCTTCGCTGCTGGCAGTAAGGCCCCATTCTGGGAGAGCGTCAGTCCAATGATCTCTCCCTTCTCGTTGCGATTAAAAATCAGAGCAGCCTCCACGACATCGTATTCAAAACGATCTTCGCCCATGTCGAAAACGGGGATGGCAGGTTGCTCGGCGAGTTGAGCGAAGAGGGTGTTGCCACGCAGGCTCACGATCATGTTTTGCAGTCCCAGGAGGGCATACTTTCCTGTATAGGATTGCAGCTCTTTGGCGGTGTGGAGGATGATTTTGGGGGCGGCTTGATCGGTGCGTGGAGCCTTCAATTCACGGCCGTTTTGGAAAAGCGTGAGTGAGGTGATCTTCCCGTTTTCACGTTGGAAATGAATCTCTGCATTGACCACTTTGAGGAAAAACTGATCTTTGGCTTTCGCAAACATGGGCAGGAAGGTTTGACCAGTGAGGCGGCTCCATAGCTTGCCATCTCTCAGCAGAATGGTGAAACGCGTCGCTTGATCCAAGGTATAGACTCCTAGGTACTCTTGTAGCAAGGGCTCGTCTAACATCATTTCTTTGGGAAGAACCCGTGGAGATTCGATTCGCGTGCCTGCTATGATGGAACTGCCACTCATTTGCGTGTTATTGATGAGGACGACACGGACGATGTTTTTAGCTGGGATCACCTGCAAGCTAGAGCGGTAGCCTCCGGTGCCGCCATCATGGTTGTATTGTGTGCTGCCGTCGCGTTGGCTAATGAAAGGGCCGAGCCCGATTTGG
>JAOZVT010000640.1:0-1493 GCA_025869455.1 Prosthecobacter sp. | reverse complement strand
CCGCCTGTGGGTGCATGGCTAGGGCAAAGGCTTTGGCTAAAAGGGTGGATTCAGGTTTGGCCATGGCTTGGCCAAAGAGTAGGAGGTCCTCAGCGGTGGAATGCAATGCACCACAACCTGCGAGGGCGTCGAAGTGCCAAGAGGAGGCTGGTTTGTCCCCCTTGAAAGGAGGGGCTTGTGGTAGCTCTAAGCCGGTGATGATCATGCGCGTGTTGTGCAGCCCGAGAGGTTGGCAGATCTTGCTGATGATGGCCTCCTCCCAAGTGCTCGCATAGACTTTGCCCAATAGATGACCCAGCAGACCCACACCGAGATTTGAATAACTGCACGGGTAGGGGCCGTCTTTTTCAAGCTTGGCGCTGGTAAGATACTCTAGAAGAAACTTTTCGTTATACCTAGCGTAAGGGTCGTCATCTTGCGCTCCTTGAAACAGGTTGTCTGGCAGACGCTTGAGGCCGCTGGTGTGCGTGGAAAGCTGCTTCAGCGTGATGGCGGCGATGCGTAGATCGGCAAAAGCCAGATTCGGATCGAGTAACTTCGAGATGGGGGTATCCAAAGTGACTTTTTCTTCCACGACCGCCTGAGCTAAAAGCAGGCCCGTAAAGAGCTTGGTAAGGGAACCAATTTCAAAGAGTACCCTTTCCTGATAGTCTGCCTTTTGGGCGGATGCAGAGGCGAATCCTGCAAAGGTGACTTTTCCCTCCACACTTTCTCCTGTGACAATGCCTCCGGCCTTGAGTTTTTTGGCGGCCTTTTCCGCTGCAACTGCCAAAGGTAGATCAGCGGCATGGAGAAGCGGGATCACAAAAAAGCTGAAGAGCAGGAGATAACGCATGGAGTTGAATGAATGAGTGCGTGGTAAAACGTCTATTCAGCGACCTTTCCTAGAAAGGAATAACAAAAATTAGTGAATGAATTCAAGATTCAGGATGCCAGCGATAGTGACCCGTAAGTGGAAATTCAAAGAGACGATCTTCCAGCTTGGGTCCGCCGCCAATGTTATGAACGATCCACGGCGTCTCGCCGCCATCGGGTGCCGGAACGACGATGGCGATGTGGGGCAGTCTTCCTGCCACGGTACAGGTGATGAGATCACCTGGGCGATAGTCTGCGGCTTTTTGTGTAACGGGCAGGGCGGCTCCTTGGCGTTTTAAAAAGGTCTGCAAATTCGGCACACGGCGGTGGTCGATGTTCGTGTCCGGTTTGGATAAACCCCAGTTTTTGGGGTAGGCGGAGAAATTTCGTTTCATGTCTTCGTGCACCCATTTTTGAAGATCAAAGCCAAGTGTGCGGTAGCTGCGAATGACAACATCTGTGCAGACACCCGTGTCTTCTGGGACATCGCCGCCAGGGTAGGGGATGCGGACGTAGGCACCTTCATAACGGACGTTGCATGCAGTGCGGTCTAAAGCGGCATGGCAGAGTTGAGTGGCTACTTCCTTGTTAGAAGGTAAGCGAGCACGGGAGTCTGTGGCGAGTTGTGTCGAGTCGGC
>JAOZVT010000639.1:4526-8178 GCA_025869455.1 Prosthecobacter sp. | reverse complement strand
TCCCAAATAGGTGTTTGATCTTGGCTTGGGCCAATGATCTGCCCCTGCTCATTCACCAATAGGTGACAGGTTAGGCTTGGGATGAGAGACCGAGATCTCAGTGTGATGGCCCAGAATGGTGTCGTCGCGGTCCCCTCTTTTTGTGAAATGGCTGTCCATTGCCGAAAGCCTAAGTGAAAGTTCTTTTCTAATTCCTTTTTTATGATCGACTGATGAAAAGCCCAGCGTAAGGCGGCTCCGGCGTCTTTCAATGGAGGCTTGGCAGGAGGAAGCTGCTGTAGCTCCTCTAAGCTAGAGAACGTGAGCACCTGACGATTGACTAATGATGCAGAACTGGGTTCCTCAGACAAGAGACTTATCTGACTGAGAAAAATAAGCGCGATCATTAATTTAGATAAATAAATAATAGGAAAAAGATTCATGCATAATGATTAAGTACTTTGTGTGATTCGGCAAATTAAATGAGGTTAATAAGTGAGTGCTTAATTTATAAAGTAATTGTTATGATTATAGATATTTAATACAAATGGAGCACGGAGGTTGTTTGCTAGTATCTAAACGGAAGGTGTGATCATTTGCGAATGATGACTATGTACTGGAAAAGGATTGGGTGAGAGACGATGAGAATCGTGAGTGGGGGGCGTGGAAAGCCGAAGCGATGGTTAAATAGTGTCCGGCAGAGCTGCCTGGAAACCTTTGATTGCTAAAGGTTTGGCAGGGGGTGGGTGGGCTATGATTTCCGTTGAATGGTACAGCGGATGCGCCAAGGTCGCGCTGCCCCCACCTTTCCCCCCCAGGCTCTCTTCGGCATGTTCGTTAGGCACGATGTGACAATGTAGGCCTAACCCCCCAACCCTTTCTCATGAATAAGTTTGCGTCTTCTGGCGTCTTTCTTCGCCCGCTATGGGCTTTGGCCTTTATCGTTTCCCTGCTGGCTCTTGCGCCGCTGTCGGCTGAGATACTGACCTTTGACCGCGATGGTGACTCTAGCAATGGTGTGACTGACGCCTCTGGCGGCACGTGGAATACGACGAATACGAACTGGTTCTCTAGCACGGGGACGGCGAATGTGGCGTGGCCTAACACGGATGCTGACACGGCCATCTTTGGCGGTGGTGGTGCCACTTCCTCCACGGTCTTTACGGTGGCGACTGCGGGTGACCTGACGGTGAATAAAATCATCTTTAATTACGCGAACCCAAATGGCACCTACACCCTGAACGGAAGTGGGCAGCTTTTATTCAGCGGCACGACACCGACGGTGACGGTGAACTCCAATACGGCCACGATCAATGCCCGCATGACGGCGACGAGTCTGGTGAAGGATGGGGCGGGTCTGCTGATCATTAACAACAGTCAAAACAACCTGGGCGCGCTGACGCTGAATGCGGGGGCCTTTGATATCTTTTCCACGCTGGTCACTACGGATGTGGTGGTCAATGGCAGTGCGCGTATCTCCACGCACTCAGGCACAGTTTTCAGCATGGACTCCCTGACCTATGATTCCACCGGATCTTCCTCCTTTGTGTGTCTGGGCAATAATGGCACGAGCACCTACTCAATCGGCAGTGGTGGCCTAACCATGAGTGCGGGAAATCTGACGGTGTCGGCTGGGACGAATTCTGCCAGCAATGCCAAGTCCACGCTGACCATCACTGGGCCTTTGAGCATGAGTGGTGGTACGCTGGCTATCTCCACCTCTAACACAGCGGGGAATGAACCTGCGGCTGCGAAAGTGGTGCTGAAAAACAATGTCACCGTCACCGGAAATGCTACCATCTCTAGCGGAGGTCTAGGCACCGAGACGCTGGATCTGGATGGTGCCACACGCACCTTCACCGTGGATACGGGTGCCACGCTGACGCTGAGCGCGGTGACGGCAAATGGCGGCATCCAGAAGGATGGGGTCGGTATTCTGAAACTCAGTGGCTCGGATGCCAATACCTACACGGGCATGACCACGCTGAATAACGGCACGCTTTCTCTGGCAAAGACCGCCAGTGTCACGGCTGTGCAGGGGGATATCACGATCACCGGGGGCCTGCTGGACTTGGACTCTAGCCATCAGCTTAATGATGGCAGCAGCATCTACCTGAATGGTGGGGCGCTGAAGATCGACGGCTTTACCGAGACCTTTGCCAATCTTTACCAGACAGCCGGGACCATCAATAGTGCAGGTGGGTCTAACAATGGATTCATCACGGTGACGGGGGTGTTTTCTGCCACGGGTGGGTCTTTAATTAACCTGAACAGCGGTGCCCAGTGGTCGGTGGGTGCCCTCAGTCTGGCGGCGAGTTATAATCCTGGGGGCAATGACTTTGGCCTCAATGGTAACAGCTCACGACTGACTCTTTTTACCGTGGGTTCAGGCGGCCTAACCATCAATGGTCATACGTTTTCTCTGGAGAAGTCGGCTCCGGCTACGACCACGGGGCTGGGCAGTGAACTGGCGCTGAATGGCGATGTGACGGCGACGGGGACGAACCTTTTTACCTTCAATACGAGCAACACCAACGGTGGCTCCAACATCAACCTGGGCTCCGGTATCCGTGTTTGGAACATCATCAGCGGCACCACCACCAGCAACTCTTCCCTGGTCAGTCTGAGTCCTGGCGATGGCGCGACGACTCCGGTGCGTACGGTGGTGGAAGGCGGCCTAACCAAAACGGGCGCGGGCACCCTGGTGCTGAATGCGAGCAACACTTACACGGGCAAGACGACGGTGAATCAGGGTATCCTGCGCATTGCGACTGCCAGTGGCGGCATCACAGACTCTTACTGGTTGCAGGTGAATAGCGCGGGTACGTTTGATAACAGCACGGGAAGCACCTACACGCATGACGGCACCCTTTCTGGCACAGGCACGCTGAGTGGTAACTTCAAGGTAGGTGACAATATGGGCGCGGTCATGGATACGGGCATCCTGCGGCCTGGAGCTAGCAGCAACGACGCGCTGGAATCCACAGCGGGGGACCAGATCGGCACGCTGACCTTCACGGGCAATCTGGAGCTAGCCGCCCCTGCCGCCTCTGCGACGGATCGCGCGGTGTTACAAATTGTTAGTCCCACGGGCAATGCCGCCAGTAGTTACAGCGGTGGCAGTGTTAGCGATTGGGTGGCCGATATCGAGACGAATCACGCTGCCCTGGTGACTGGCAGCGCTGGCAATCACGATCAAGTTTCCGTGACGGGTACCCTGACGCTGAATACGAATGGCCGTATCACGGTGACAGAGCTCGGCAGCAGCTACGTCCCGTTGTTTGGGGATGTCTTCAATCTCTTTGATTGGGGCAACCTGCTCGACAACAGCTTTGACGTCGGCACCAACAATCGCACTGGCGGCAGCGGCGGTGGGGATCTGGATCTGCCGGACATCAGCGCCTACCCTGGCTACGTCTGGGATGTCAGCCAGTTCCTGAATACCGGGATCGTGGTGGTGGTGCCAGAGCCGAGTCGCGTTTTGTTGTTAGGCGCAGGTTTGCTGCTGGGCCTGCTGCGGAGAAGGCGGTAAGTCGGTGAGTCGGTGAGTCGGTGAGTCGGTGAGTCGGTGAGTCGGTGGGTCGGTGGGTCGGTGAGTCGGTGGGACGGTGGGACGGTGGACGGTGGACGGTGGACGGTGGACGGTGGACGGTGGACGGTGGACGGTGGACGG
>JAOZVT010000639.1:3785-4516 GCA_025869455.1 Prosthecobacter sp. | reverse complement strand
TGCATGGTGGATGGTGGATGGTGAGGCGTCTGAATCCTGGAAGGATTCTCCTTGAATAGCCAGGGGTCGTTAGACCCCTGGATGGCGTGGATGAAGGACCAACCCGGAAGGGTTGCCCAATGCTCTGTTGATGTGCTTTGATGTCAAATCGGTCGTCAAGGTGGGATCGTGTTATGCGCGGTGAGTCGGCATGGTACGTCCTTGGACATTCGGCATGGGCTTGGCGCTTGGGGATGGGTTGGCGCATTGGGCAACCCGTTCCGGGTTGGTTCTTGCTGCGCTGGAGGACCAGGGGTTTCGTTCCTCAACCCCTGGCTATTCGTGGGGGATCCCGCTGGGATCCATGAGGGAGCGGTGATCGAATGAGTGTGCTTTTGGTTAGGCGCGGAGCGTCCTGGAGTGCGGTGGGAAGCGTTAGCGCCACACCGCTTTCGTGTGCTATCCATCGCGCGGAAGCCTAACCATATTCTTGTCACGGTGTTCCTGTTATTGTGGCGCGACATGCGAACGATTGTTCGCTGTGTCTCCCATGCACATTCATTCAAACGTGTATGCATTGTGCAGGATGTAATGCGGTTTGACTGTGCATCATGCGCGATACCGCATGTTTTCGTGTCTGCCGCAAACGCGCCTGAAATACCTTTGTGCCTAGGGGGAAGGGCCTCTTGGGCCTACGCTGGCACAGGCCTTGCAATAGTGAGTACCTGCCAACCCTAACCCTTAAACAAGGA
>JAOZVT010000639.1:0-3775 GCA_025869455.1 Prosthecobacter sp. | reverse complement strand
GAAGAAACTATTATGACGACTCTCAAACTCAAAGGTAACTGGAATCAGGTCAAAGGCGTGCTGAAGCAGAAGTATGGTCAGCTCACCGATGACGATCTCATGTTTGAAGAAGGCAAAGAAGAAGAACTTCTCGGACGTCTCCAGGCCCGCACTGGCGAGGCCAAGGAAAAGCTTCGTGATTTCATCAGCAAGGTCTGAGGAAGCCCGTGATTTGATCTATTCAAAAGAGGCTCTCCGGAAGGGGAGTTTTTTTTGTGGATTACGCATTTATGAATTGAAACGTGCATAAAGATGCTGTTTCATGCGCGGTGTATGGCATTCAGGGCAGATGAATCAGCAAAGCATGGGCGTGAAGAGGCGGTTAATGAGCTTATTACTCGTTATCTTCCGAATCGCTCGAAGAGTGAGGCCGTACTAGGTGCATTGATTGATGAGTATGGCCCTGTGGTGCAATCTTATCCACGTTGGCACCCGTTGGTCTCTTCTTCGCCCAATCCAAGCAAACGGATTTGGACTCTCAATATACCGGAGGTGCAGACTGGATTTAAGGGGTTGGATCACACGATATACTTGCGAAATGGCTTTATCACTTGCCCCTACTCGAATGGCCAGACTGTGTTGGATTCAGTAGATAAACTAAAATGTAGTCCTGGGGTTAGTATCAATGCCGAAAGGATTAATGTGCCCCTCTATATGCCTGAGGCAACCCCCATCCTGGTGAAGTGCGAGTGGGATCATCCTATGGAGAGTGATGGCACAATTCCAAAATCACTGGCGGTGCCGCTAATGCTGGAAACAGAGGCATCATGCTGGCGCGATTACGAAGTTGCCGAGACTTGGGAAACGATGCGCCCTTATATCCTTGGCGGGCCAAGAGGCAGCAGATCCTCTCTATTCGTCAATCAAGAGACCGGGCAGGTTCTCAAGAACCTCTGGAACACGCTGATTAGTACAGGAATGTTTGGCCCAATCTACGTAGGTTAATCTTCTGCGAAATGAACCTTCCGCAATGACTTCAGATCCAATGCCACTATCCAAAGCGGAGCGCGTTAAACTCATTCTGACAAAGCTCAAAGAAGCCGCACCTGTGGGGAGTGGAGACGAAGCCCTGGTATTGATCGATCAAGTATTCCGCCTGATTGAGGATCAGCATAGTGGGGTGCCTTATGAACCTTTTCATAAAGATCGTTTGTATCCACCAGTGGCAGAAATGGAGCAAAAAGTTCCAGGTAAACCTTGGCTTCGCCGCTACCGCCATACAAGTCATTACACGCTGATTGCGGAGAATGGCGCGATCATGATTTGTGTCATTGTACGCGGAATTGAAAATGGAGTTCACAAGATTGTTGGTGAACGGACAGAACTGGATAAACCTGGGGCAGACGGGCGGGGGGTACCAGATTGGGAATAAAACTTGCCAATTCAGCTTCTGAAACGATATATTCCATACATGGAATTTTCTGATAAAGATGTGCCATCCGAAGTTCGTCAGTTTTTGGAAGCATTGGAAACAATGCATCCAGACCTGAGCGTATTGGCGGAAAAAGGGGGGGAAAAACAGGGGGACTGGTGGATAGATGTGGGGCACCAGAGTGGGAGTTTTACCGTACATTGGGAGCCAAAGCTCGGGTTTGGATTGCACCCAGCAAGTGATGAGGTTGCCTTTGGTGAATTGCCCTCCGAGCGTTATGAAGATACCGTCATGCTGCTGAGGCGAGTCGAGCAATTGGTGGTCGATGGCGAGGTCGGTTTCTTGGATCTACGTGATTTACGCAAGGTTCAGGGCTTTTCTCAAGCGGAGTTGGCCACGCGGTTGGGTATTCAACAGGCAGCCGTTTCAAAGGTTGAGCGCCGCCAGGATTTGCATCTAGATACACTCTTTGCGATCATTGATGCTCTCGGTGGAACTTTGGAAATGAAAGTAAAGTTTCCAGGTTGGGAAGTTCCTTTGCGGAATGTCACCAGGACTAATACCTCGATTGAGGACTTAAGTTTCAGTTCTGGTCACTGACTTTTTTCTCTGGATCGTATAACCAATAATCAAAAGCGCCTAGCAGGGTGCCTTCTTTGACTTCGTGACATTCCAGGCAGCTCTGCTGAGCGAAGATGGGGGCGATGACGCGGATTTGTTCTAGCTCTCCTTGATAGACCTCATACGGTGGGGCTGGCAGATGGACCCAGGGGGCACCTGCGTGGATCTTGGCAATGGCCTCGGCTTCTTCCTTGGTTAAGGGGCGGTGTTTGGCCTCTGGGAGTTTCCTTTTTTCTGGGGCGTCTTCTTCAAAGTAGCGGTCGCCCAATTCAGGGGTGAGCCCGATGAGATGAAGGGTGTTTTTATGATAAACGGTGTCTTCAAAGATGAGGCTCAGTTCATTCCAGTGTTCACTTTTGGCCATCCGATAGAAGCCGAACCCGGCACTATTCACGAATGAATTGACCGCACGCTGATGCGCCTCTGGAAACGGGGATTTTGATCTTGGGGAAGAAGAATAATCAAAAAAGTGGATCATGCTCCATATGACAACTGGTGCTAGGATGAACGGTGCCAGAAAGCAGAATAGCACGGCGAAGATGACCAAGTAGGTGCGACGTTTTGAGATCATGGGCAGTGTGTCTGGTCGTTGGCCTAACTAAGGATGCCTTTTTACAGGCCTGTTGGGCATGGATTTCCCCATGGAATTCAAATGCTTTCTTTCGAGTCGGGTGGGGATGTGTTGTCTGGCTTTGTTTCAGTCGCTTCCTTGCGGTAAGCTGGGTTGAAAACCTTGTGTTTAAATAACCCATAATCAAAAGCACCTAGCAAGGTGCCTTCTTTGACTTCGTGACATTCCAGGCAGCTTTTTTGAGCGACGAGGGGTGCGATGACGCGGATTTGATGGGTGGTGTCTTCTGGGGTGGGTGGCGCGTCGAGTTTTACCCACGGTTCTCCCGCACGTAGTTTGGCCACGGCCTCTGCTTCCTCTGGGGTGAGTTGGCGATGCTCCGCTTCAGATAGATGATTTTTTTTGGGTGGGAAGGGCCTCGTGAAATAGCGATCCCCAAATTCAGGTGTCAGGCCCAGGAGTTGTAGCCCCGAGACCAAGTATTCAGTGCCTTCGAAGTTGATGGTTCTCTCCTGCCAAAAGTCGGGCCTCTGGCCGAAGCGACCCCTGCCGAAACCCTCACTGGCCACAAACGAATTGACCGCTCTCTGATGAGCTTCAAGTAACGGGGAGTTGCGATGGGGGCCTCTATAGTACCCGACCGACAACATGAGGAACGGCCAAAGTAAAAAGAGGCATGACCCTAGAGTACCCGCCAAGAACAGGCCGCCTGTAAGGTGGTCTAGGGTGAATAGTCTTTTGGGGTTTTCTGGCGTGTCATCCTGCGTACTTTGACTGGTTTGCAGCCCCTTGGTTAGGCGGACTGAGTCGATATACTTTTGGACCTTTCTATTGAATAAAAAGACAAGGGTCAGAAAACACAGGAGAGCGAATAGGATGGACGCAGAGGCTCCTAGAAGTCGAAAGCCCGGGACGGCTAGAAAGCTGCAGAAGGGGAGTGCGATCAGGGCTCCAATTACGGCGCTGACACCTGAGGCATTGCGCGCACGATGGGAGCCGCGAAAAGTAAGCCAGGGGATGCCGCCGAGAAGTAAAAAGAGGTAGAGAACAATGCTGGTTAACTCCAAGCCGTTCGTGATGAAAAGGTAGCCGAGAGGAGCTGCGGCGAGCAAGGTGGAGATGGCGACACCCCATTGCAGGAGCCGTTTTCCCTGTTGAAGTGTGGGGTCCAT
>JAOZVT010000638.1 GCA_025869455.1 Prosthecobacter sp. | reverse complement strand
GGAGCTTTCAGCGCAACTCAAGGCAGGCTGGAAAGCCGTCAAGGTGGAGGAGTAAGAACTAGAGGGCCAGGGACGCAACTTCATGGCCGATTTGAGATCACCTCTTGGGCACCCATTCCGAGATAGGCTTCATTGGATGTGCCGGAGGCGGCTCACCGAGGGAGAACGCAATGCAGATGGTCTGTGGCCCTTTGACTTCACCCAGGCTCACTTTCAGCACTTTAATGCCTGTGAGCTTCTTCATTTGCTCGCTCTTCGGCTCAGGAGCATCTGCTGTGGTGAAGGAAGCGCCTTCGGGAGACACAATCACAGCGTGTAAGGTTTGATCCTTATCTGTAAGCGTGGCCTTATTCCCTTCCAGAGCAACCTCTGCGCGGGTGTGCATGGACCAAGTGACCAGGGTGTTGTTTTTCACCACGAAATCATCTTGCAGTACCACGTAGGGTTTGGGCGAACGAACGACCATAGCACCACGATGAACATCTTTGGCAGGCTTGGTGTAAGCTTTCGAAAGATCCACGGCTGTTATGCCTACCTGCGGTGTGCTGTAACTGAGCATGACAGGAGCTTTGGCCTCCAATTCCTGATTTCCACCCATCAAGAGGGTGTTTTGGCCAGGGGTACCTTCGACATAAAGTTCATAACGCTTGGAACGATCTGCCGCAGGTTTGAAGCCTGGGGCACGATCACTTTCAGCGCCGAGTTCGATGCCCCAGCGTTTACCACCCGCCTCAAGCACGAAGCTGCCAAGGTCCAACTGAGCGGTGGGAATGCTGTTATCTCCACCTTTCAGGGCGATGTAGTAAGCACTCCGATCCCAACCACTGCGAAGAGCCGCCACGGTACCGCCCGTGTAAGAGTAGTCCATGCTGTCAGGCGTGCCGTCACCCGCAGCGCTCGGATTGTAATACATGAATTGGCCCGCCAGATTCAGAAAGGCGGTGTCGGCCCCTGGGGCTGTGCCAGCGGTCAGTGCCTTGGTTCCCATATTTCCATGAGCACCTGCCAGCCACGTGGAAACCCAAGGTCGTGTGAGGGCGGAGCCTTGGGCATCGCCATAATTAAAGAGCTGATTGGTAGGACCTACCAGATGAATGCGGGCTAGCCCGGCCTGAGGAATGCCCTCCAGCAGACTGAACCCAAAATCATTGCCTGCATTTGTCTTCAGGGTCTGCATGACCATGATGGCGTAATCCAGCACCTGTTCGCCTGCTTCCATGCCTTCAGGCCAAATGCCAGCAGGGGCAAAAAGCTGCATGCCTTTGCCAAACACTTTGCCCGCAGCATCCACGGCCTGCTTGGCCGCGCTGGGGTCTTCATCAGCTAAACAAATGGCAGCCATGATGAGTGCGGAAGCAGCCGCCATGTGTTCTGCATCTGGTTCATCGTTGCTGTCTGATTTGCTTGCCGCTTTTGGCGCTGCTTTCGGCTTTGATTCACTGGTGCCAGCGGCCTTTCCACGGGCGGATTCAGGCACTGGGTCACCTTTAAGGAAAGCAGCCAAAGCGCCGATGCCTTTTTCTACCATGTAGGTGCGGGCTGCGGTGGCTTGCTGATCATTGAGACCATCACGGAAGTAATCGTAACCCAAACTGGCTGCGATGAGGAAATCTGCGGTCACAGAAGGTTCATCCACATACCAATTTTGAAAGGTCGCCGGATCTGTAATGGCGATCAGTTCACGTGCTCCGCGTTCTTTATAACGTGGATCACCGTCCACAAAGTTTAAGACACCCAGAGTGGCCATGCGATACATCGCCTTTGACCCAGGAGTCACGGTGCTGCGTTGTTCGCCGAAAATGCGGGTCAGCTCAGGAGCTTCGAGAACTTTTTCGGCCCCCGCCTTCAGGTTTTCCACCATCTTGGCAGCCACGGCATCGCTGCCTATCAGTCCCTTCAGATAGGTCCAACCTGGAGCCGCGTGGATGAGTCGAGGGCGAGTTTTTAGAACGGTTCGGATGTACTCTGCACTGTTGGGAATTTTGAATTTATTCGCGGGCGTGACGGTCAGCGTGGGCCGTGGTGGGGCAGGTTTCGCGCTGGCTGTTGCAGGCGCAGGCTTGGCCCCAGGGGCAGCGGGTGCGGCTGGCTGCGTGGGGGCGCTTTGCATTTTTTTCCACTGCTCAGCGGCGAAGGCTTTGTCAGCATCACTGAGACTATCAATGGGGATGGTGAAGGTCTGACCATCTGCCCGCTTGATGGTGATGGTGCGGGCAGCCACATCCACGGCAATCATCTCTGCATCAATGGACACGCCGGCTTTGTTTTTCCAAGAGCGCATCTCCGCTGAAGCCAGGAGCGGAAGGCTCAAGGTGAGCAAAAGCAAAGCGAGTGGACGAGGGGCAGCATTCATGAGATCAAATAAAAGAAGTCCGATTTAGTGTGAGATTGAGTGGCAGCGACGACAAGGCAAAAAATATCAGTACCTGAGAAAAGGCAGTAAGACGGCCTGCCCATAGAGAGGATACGTTCGGCATTCGACATTTGTCATTTCCAGTGTAGCAGACAGAGTATGTTTACAGGTCTTATTGAATGCACGGGTCTAGTCCTTTCCCTGGAACCTCGCGGTGAAAGCGCATGCTTAATTATCCAGGTAGGAAGCATGGCCAGTGAGCTGAACGAGGGTGAAAGCATCGCCATCAATGGCTGCTGCCTAACGGTCACGGAATGGAGTGTGGAGGCGCAAACGGCCAGTTTTGACCTTTTGATGCAGACTCTTAAAGTGACGAGCCTGGGGGATTTGAAAGTCGGCAGCTTGGTCAACCTAGAACGTGCGATGAGCATGAGCGCACGCTTTGGCGGTCATTTTGTGCAAGGTCATGTGGACACGACGGTGCGTATCATTGACTGGAGTCAGCACGGTCAAGACCACCGTCTGGAGGTGGAATTACCCGCTGAATACGCTGGGCTAGTCATCCCCAAAGGGTCCATTTGCCTGGACGGCATCTCCTTAACTGCGGCAGAAGTGAGTGAAAACCGCGTGGTCTGCTGGATCATTCCACACACGTTTCAGGTGACCAACCTTCACACGAAAGTGGCAGGTGCCCAGTTGAATGTGGAATTTGACCTCCTAGGGAAATATGTCCGCAATCTGCTCCAAGCACAGGCCAACCATTGACGTGCGCCTTGACTGGCGGTAGCTGGAACGTCATGTTCGCAGTTGTCCCACGTGTACGCCGGACGAATGCCCCTACCTCATGCAGACTGTGTTTCATCGCCCCTGGCAATCGCTGGCTTTTGGCTACTGCCTCCTGTCCATTTCCACTTTGATCCTTGCTCAGGATGCCCCCAAGGCATTGCCTGTTCAGAATCTTGCTGTGGGTAATACGGGAGATAGTGATGCTAAAAAAGGAGATCTCTCCGCCACGCTCCTAACGCAAAAAGAAGCACGGACGATGCGACTGAGCATCCCGGCTCCGCGTGGACAGATCGTGGATCGGAATGGGATTGCCCTGGCCCAAAACCGAGTGGTGAACTATTTGGCACTGAATTTTCCGTTCATGGAAAAGGCGACACCGGAAAAGATCCTGGCTTTTGCCAAAGGAAAGATTGATGCCGCGAATCGCCTGTTAGGGAAAAGCTGGTCCCTGCCAGATGACCGTCTGCTGAGTCATTATGAACACCGCCGTTGGCTTCCCCTAGTGTTCTCGATTGAAGAAGGCCTGAATGTAGAGATTACGGATGATCAGCAGAAAAAACTCCAGCCGCTACTGGAGGATGGGCTGCTACTACAGCCAGCCTACATCCGTTATTACCCCAAGGAAGATAGTGCCTGCCATATTATCGGCTACACGGGAAAGACACGCCCACTGCCTCTAGGCCCCATTGCAGATGGCGACCAGCTTTTTGAAGAACTCGAAGGACGCGAGGGTCTGGAAGTGACCTTCGATAGCTGGCTCAAAGGCATTCCAGGGGAGATCAATTTGCTATTTGATCGCAATGGCAAGCTCCTCTCGGATGAAGTGCTCCGCCGCCCGTCTCCAGGTCGCACAGTGGTGACCACCCTGGATTATAACCTGCAAAAGTATGCCGAGAATGCCTTGAAGAAAGTCGCCCGCAATGGTGGCTCCATGGTGATCATGGATATCCGCAATGGAGACATCTTGGCGATGGCATCCAACCCAGGGTTCAATCTCAATGACTTCATCCCTGGTATCCATTCGGCCCGCTGGGAGGAACTGACAAGTGACCCGAAGAAACCAACGCTGGCCCGTGCTTTCCGTGGTGAATACCCACCTGCTTCCACCTTCAAAATCATCACCGCGCTAGGTGCCCTGGAAAGTGGTAAAATCACAGCCTCCACCTCCTACAACTGCGGAACAGCCTTCCTCGTGGGAGATCGTTACTTCCATAACTGGAACACGAAGTCCGATGAAGGACCTATGAATGTGATCACGGCCATCAAGCGGTCTTGCAACACTTGGTTCTATCAAGCGGCCCTGGAAGTGGGAGCCGACCCATTAACCAACATGGCCATGCGAATGGGTTTTGGAGAGCGCACAGGCATCCCGCTCAAGGCTGAAGCCAAAGGCAACGTGCCCACGAATGCTGACCATAAAATCTTGGGTGGCGAATTGGCCAACATCGCCATTGGTCAGGGGGCCGTGTTAGTCTCACCCCTTCAGGTTTGCCAAGCCATGGCAGCGCTGGGAGACGGCGTCAACATGCCGCAACCGCGCCTAGTGAAACAAGTGCAGACCATTGGTGAAATGGTGGTGGATGCGGTGGAACCGAGTGTACGCCGTCAGGTGAATTTGGACCCCGCCGCACGTGATGCCGTGGTCAAAGGCATGGTGGCCGTGGTTTCTGGCAGTGGTGGTACGGGTCGTGCCGCAGGCATCAAGAAAGCCCAGATCGCGGGTAAAACAGGGACCGCCCAATGGCGCATCCCGACGGATCAGAATTTGGCATGGTTCACAGGCTTCCTGCCAGCTAGCCAGCCCGTTTTGGCCTTTGCTGTCGTTTATGAAGGACGCCCAGGAGAGTCCGTCAGCGGTGGTGCAGTCGCCGCACCGATTGTGAATGAAGTGTTTACCAACTACTTTGAAGGTGCGCCGACCGATGATCCACTGGTGGCTGCCATGAAGGATATCCCACAAGCCTTGGCGGTGGATGAGGGAACGATGGAAGGTGTTCCGACTCAAGAGGAAAGCCGCCCCGCTGAAGCAGCCCCGCCACCGCCCCAGGAACAACGCACGCTGGGCGGCTTCTTCCGCCGTCTCTTCAAACGCGGCAACTGATTGAAAATTTAACATGACGGTCCAACTCGCCACCCTTTGCGATTCTGCTTCAGATTACTCCGGCAAACTCTGCATTCTAGGAGCCTTCGACACGCTGTGTGCACGTGAGTTTCCAGTCGTGCATCCACACTGTTCTTTGGTCATTCGGCTCATGTTTGAGCCTGTGGACACAGGTCGCCATCAATTCATCATCCGCTGCATTGACCCGGCTGGGCAGGAATGCCTTCCGCCATTCGACCCAGCAGTGGACGTGAATTTCCCGTCCAATTTTGTCCCGTTCGTGACGCGAAATATTGTTCTCAATCTTCAGCGCCTTCGTATTGAAAAACAAGGCGTGTACCGTTGGGTGTTAGAGCTCGGAGGCGTCACCCTGGCCTCCATTCCCCTACGGGTCACTCTCTTTGATGAATCACGCTCCGCCATTGGGCCAGCAGGTTAGTAGTATCCAGAAAAACTCACAACGCTATGCAGTCAAATTCCACCCAAGAAACGCCTGCTCCAACCGCCAAGAGTAGTGCCATCCGCCAACTCTCGGTCTTTCTGCCGAATCGTGTGGGGTCCCTGATGGCCCTGGTCAAACTTTTGCAGGAACATGCTATCGAGGTCCTGGGCCTCTCCATGCAGGACACCACGGAAATGACCTTGGTTCGGCTCATTCTCAGTGACCCCGAAGGAGCCGCCATGCTGTTCATTGAAAAAGGCATTCCACACACGGATTGCC
Organism: Prosthecobacter sp.; assembly: GCA_025869455.1. Taxonomy (GTDB): domain Bacteria; phylum Verrucomicrobiota; class Verrucomicrobiia; order Verrucomicrobiales; family Verrucomicrobiaceae; genus Prosthecobacter. The sequence goes on along the minus strand of JAOZVT010000638.1, from coordinate 2,369 downwards.
ATATCGTCGTGGTGGAATTGAGCGAATCTGACCGCCGACTCACGGACTGCCTTTCAGCCCTCCTTGCTGCGGAGTTGAATATTGAATTCTGTTATCCCTTGCTGGTGCGTCCAGGTCTTTTCCCCCTCTTTGTCCTGCATTGTGATGATGTGGACATGGCAGGAGATGTGCTCAGCGGTGCCGGGTTCAAAGTTCTCTGCCAAGGAGATCTCAGCCGATAATTCGCCGCAGAAAGCCCCTAGCGCTATCGTTTGAGCTTCCAAGTATGCATCTTGTAAGCGCAGACTTGCAAACTGGCGAGTGACTGGCATTCTCACCGCCCTCCTACCACCCATCATGGACTCATCCCCACTGCTTATTTATCTCGACGGCAAACTCGTACCCGAATCTGAGGCCAAGGTCTCTGTCTTCGATCACGGCCTGCTGTATGGAGATGGCTGCTTTGAGGGCATTCGTATTTACAATGGTCGCGTTTTCCGTCTGACTGAGCACATCGAGCGCCTTTATGAAAGCGCCCGCTCGATCTGCCTGACCATCCCGATCTCCATTGCTGAAATGGAAAAAGCCACCGTGGAAACGGTGGCTGCCAATAAACTACGTGATGGTTACATCCGCCTCGTCATTACCCGTGGGGTCGGTCCTCTGGGCCTGAATCCGTATCAATGCCCTACGCCAAGCATCGTCATCATTGCCAGTGGCATCAATCTCTATGCCAAAGAGAAGTACGAGACAGGCCTGAACCTCATCACCTGCGCGACACGCCGCCCGCCACCAGCAGCGCTGAGTCCCCAGGTGAAGAGCTTGAACTACCTGAACAACATCATGGCCAAGATCGAGTGCATCCAGGCGGGTTGTGAAGAAGGCATCATGCTCAATGAGCAAGGTTTTGTGGCTGAGTGTACCGGTGACAACATTTTCGTGATCAAGAAAGGCCAAGTTTACACACCGACGATCGCCAGTGGTGCCCTCAACGGCATCACCCGCATGGCCGTGATCGAAGTGATGCAAGAAATGGGACTGACCGTTCATGAAGTCACCATGACACGTCATGAAATCTACACGGCCGATGAGTGCTTCCTCACAGGCACTGCCGCCGAAGTCATCCCTGCCGTTCAGTATGACCGCCGCCCCATCGGTGATGGCAAGCCAGGCAAAATGACCGCCGAGATCATCAAAAAATTCAAAGAACTGGCGAACTCGACAGGTGCTCCAGTACCGTATGCTTGATCGCTAATAGTTAGCGTGAACCATTTCAGACTTCCTGTTAGGCGACCTCGTCTTTCATCGTCTGATTCTTGAATCCGTTGCCCCATGCAAGAATACCACCGCCTTCTTCAAAAAGTGCTTTCCCACGGCAGTTATCGTGAGGATCGTACAGGCACAGGCGCTTATTCGGTATTCGGGGAACAAAGTCGCTATGATCTGAGTGCGGGGTTCCCGGTTGTCACCACCAAGAAGCTGCATCTGCGCAGCATCATTCATGAACTGCTGTGGTTCCTCAAAGGTGATACCAACATCGGTTACCTCCAGGATAACAAAGTCACGATCTGGGATGAGTGGGCCGATGAAAACGGCAATCTAGGTCCGGTTTATGGGGCGCAGTGGCGGCGCTGGCAAGGGGCACCCGAGGCTGCCCCTGTGGATCAGATTGCCAAATTGGTCGAAGGCATCCAAAAGAATCCGTATAGCCGCCGTCACATCGTCAGCGCCTGGAATGTCGCCGTGGTGGATCAAATGGCATTGCCACCCTGCCATTGCTTGTTTCAGTTTTTTGTCGATCAAGGGAAGCTCAGTTGCCAGCTCTATCAGCGCAGCGCGGATCTCTTCCTCGGTGTTCCTTTTAACATCGCCAGTTATGCGCTACTGACGATGATGGTGGCCCAGGTTTGCGACCTTCAGCCAGGTGATTTTGTGCATACCTTTGGTGATCTTCACCTGTATCAGAACCATCTCGAACAAGCGAAGCTCCAGCTAAGCCGCGAGCCACGCGCGCTGCCCGTGATGAAGCTAAATCCCGAGGTGAAAGATCTCTTCGCTTTCACGTATGAAGACTTCACGCTGGAAGGCTACGATCCACATCCTGCGATCAAGGCCCCGATTGCGGTCTAGTTTGCAACTCCGCAAAGAGCTGCTGGCAATTTATAGCTACACCACCGTGGGTGTCTGGTGACTGCTGACGTTGTCCCCATCGCTCGATTTGAGTCCCCAAAAGGTGAAGGAAGAGATCATGGTGAGGATACCCATGGTTAAGAACGCATGGTGCAGGGCGGGCACGGTTTGCACAGGATCAGTCTGATCCAGACCACCGAGGAACCAAGCCGTCAACATGGACGCCAGGGCCACGCCGAAGCTGGCAGACATCTGTTGCC
>JAOZVT010000637.1 GCA_025869455.1 Prosthecobacter sp. | reverse complement strand
CTTCATGACGCATCAGAACGCGCCAAAGACTTTCGTGAACTTGCTGAAAGATAGTATCGCCTTCTATCCTCACTGACTTGGCTGCAAAATCCATGATGCTTAGTTTGCACCTCCCGAATTTGGAGGTGGAACAGAGGAGTCAGCTTTCAGAGCATTCAAGCTTGCACTTAGACCAAGCAGCGCTTCTTCGCTCGAACGCAAAGAATCTGCGCCAAGAGCTAGTGCAGAATTAGTTAGGCTATTGAGACTGGTCGCAATATGTTGGAGGTATGTGGGGGCCCTAAAAAGGGTTTTTTGAGGACCAAAAAAAGAGCAGACGTTTCCGTCTGCTCTTTTGGGGATCTAGCTTTGGCTGAATCCAGTCTTACTTCACAGAGAAGGGGCTGGTCGCCATCTTTTTGAAGTCTTCCGTGACTTTGGCGATCACGTCTTTCGGGCCGGTCATCTTGATGAAGATCGGCGCGTCAGGGCCAGGGATGATAGCACCCAGCAGGGTGTAGTTATCCTTGGGGGTTTTAGGGCCAAACATAGCGCCATCATTATAGGTGCCCGTAGCGGTGACGAAACTCACTTTGGTACCGTTGGCATCCAGCTCTTCCGTCTTGGATTCCGGTGGGCTGGCAAATTGGCCTAACCAACGATCAATGTTGGCCTGGGTGTCGCCTCCTTGACCAGGGCCGAAATAATAAAACACGGCTTCCAGGGGCTTTTCAGCGCCTTCGACTGTGATCTGCAAGACAGCCGCACGCATGGGGCTGCTGCTAGGGACGGAGGCCCAGGCGGAGGAGGGCAGGGTGAAGTCAAGATTCCCGGCGGAAACTTTGGCATCTTCAGCATGCAGGCCGCTGGTGGCAAAGCTGAGGAGGGCGAGGGCGGTAAGAAGTCGTTTCATGGTAGGTTCAGATGGGGTTGGTTGTTGGCAATAAAAAGGGCGGACTGTGAGGTCCGCCCTTGAAAAGTCGAAATCAATTATTCGGTGATGTGCATCACGCCTTTCATGAGCAGCCAGTGGCCTGGGAAGGTGCACATGTAAGGGTAGTCACCTGCTTCGGCAGGGGCGGTGAACTCAATGGTTTCCGTACCGTTCGGCATGACCAGCTTGGTGTGGGCAATGATGTCGTCCTTGGAGGCGTCTGGGATGTAGCTCTTAGCCATCGCCTGTGGGTCGGTCATCATGGCGTTGGCCTGGGCACCCACGGCTTGGTCTTTACCAGGCTTGATAAGGATGAAGTTGTGTGGCTGTGGGGCCACGCTGCCCGTGTTGTTTAGTGTCAGTTTGACTTTCTGGCCAGCCTTCACGGTGAGGTCAGTTTTGTCATAGCCCAGCGGATTGCTCGGGTGGGGTTTCAGTTCGATGGTGGCCATGTCTGCCTCCTGAGCGGAGACGTTCAGGGTGAGCAGAGTAAGGGCGGCGAGGGCAGCTAGTTTCTTCATGGATGGATGTTAGATGGGGGTAGTACGTTAATCGGGCGTGGTCGGGCTAGATTTTCAACCAATTTCGTGCAAAGTGGCCTGAAGTTTGCGATTTACGTCAAGGAAAGAATCCGGCGACGTATTCCGTAGTACTGTAACCCCCATGAATCCTTTTCACAAAACAGCCACAGCTTCCCATCAGATGAGTCGCCGTCATGTCCTGCGTGGACTTGGCACCATGATGTCTCTGCCACTCCTAGAGTCATTCGGTGGGCGTGCCATGGCGGCTGCGGCAGAGAAAGCTGCGACCAAGGCCCCTGTGCGTGCAGCTTGGCTCTACATTCCTAACGGTGTGAATGTGAAGGAATGGTTCCCAACGGGCGAAGGTGCTAATTACCAGCTCAGCAATACGCTGAAAGAGATCGAGTCCCATCGCAATGACTTCATGGTCATTTCCGGTCTGGCTCAGGACAATGCCCGCTCTCATGGCAATGGCGGGGGCGATCACGCCCGGGCTACCTCCACCTTTCTCACGGGTTGCATGCCGAAAAAGACGGCGGGCTCAGACATCCAGCTAGGCATTTCGGTGGACCAGATTGCCGCGCAAAAGATCGGTCACCTGACCCGTCTGCCTTCCCTGGAACTCAGCACCGATGGTCAGCGCAGCTCAGGCCGTTGTGATAGCGGCTACTCCTGCGCCTATCAGTTCAACTTAGCTTGGAAAAATGAAACGATGCCGATGGCTCCAGAAATGGATCCACGCCTCGTCTTCGAACGTCTTTTTGGTTATGGTGCATCCAGTGCTAAGGGCGCAGATGGTGCCCGCAGGCAGCGTTTGCAAAAGAGCATTCTGGACACCGTCTTGGGAGAAGCCAAATCCCTGCAAGGCAAGGTGAGTGGGAATGACAAACGCAAGCTGGACGAATACTACAGCAGCGTGCGTGACATCGAAATGCGCATCGAACGTGCGGAAAAATTCACCGCTTCACTGCCCAAAGATTATCCGGTGCCGGAGGGCATCCCTGAGTCCTATGAGGAGCACATCCACATGATGTTTGACCTCTTGACCCTGGCTTTCCAGACGGACACCACCCGCCTCTGCACCTTCATGCTAGCGCATGATGGCAGTAACCGCAGTTTCCCGCAATTGGGCGTGCCAGATGCTCACCACTACCTCTCTCACCATGAGAGCAATGCGGAGAAATTGGACAAAATCGCCCGCATTGACCGCTTCTACATGCGTCAGTTTGGCTACTTCCTAGACAAGCTGAAGAACACGAAGGAAGGCGATGGCAATCTGCTGGATAACAGCATGATCGTCTTCGGCGGCGGTATTGGCGATGGTAACCGTCATAACCATGACAACCTGCCTATTCTTTTGGCAGGCCGTGCTGGTGGCACCATGACTCCAGGTAAGCGTGTCGTCTTGCCAGGAGAGACCCCGATGACCAATCTCTACCTCTCCATGCTGGACCGCATGGGTGTGCGTGCTGAGCGTGTGGGTGATAGCACAGGTGTCTTGGAAGTGAGCTAAGCTGGGCCTAAGTGGCGCAGATTGAAATCCTCTTTGAATCCCCTTCTTCTCATTTGAGAGGAGGGGGATTTTTCTGAAAAGGTCTTGTGTTTCGCAAAATTTGTTGGGATCCTTTGACTGACGATTTCACTAAATTTAGGTTTTATCCTAGTTAGGTGTCCAGATGTCTGTGTAAGTTTTTCAAACAATCGGAATGCTTAGTGGCAGAAACTTCATCTTTCCGTATATTTAATGCGATAGGCTCGTTGCATGATAGTGCCTCCAGTTTTAATAATCACTGCTCATGGCGGCTCAAGAATCCGATTCAACCACGGCAAAAACCACTTCGCAGGAGTTTAGTCTCTTCTCGGAGTTTGGGCCTTTGTCCCTGCCAGTGGAGTCGAAGGAGGACGGTGAGACACATTTTGAGTCATTAGAGAACGAAACAGAATTGAGTGAAACAAGCACGGAGCCTGAAGAGTGGAAGTCAGAAGTAGAAGAGCAGATTCCAGAAGTGGAGTCTGATGATCGTGAGGATTCCGTCGCTTCTGCCGATGAGGAGTTGATCGAGACTCACTCTGACGAAGGCGTGGCATTTGAAGAGTCTGAGGAACGATTGACCGCCGCCGTGGAAACTCCCGAAACGGTTGAGGATGCTCCTGAAGCCTTGCCCGCCCTGCCTTCCGAATTGGGGAATGTGGCCAAGGCTTTGGAAAAAGCACGCAACGATCCCGGGCAGCTACCTGGGGCGTTTGCTAACTTTTGCGCTGCCGCTTACGTGAAACCGGAGTGGGCAGGTGCAGCTAGCGAGTATTTGGCGGTGTTTTTTGCCGATCATGAGGATCTGCTGGCTGAGATGACGCGCGTGCCAGATCTCATCATTGAGCTGGGCTCCGGGCATTACACCCTGACTTTCATGGTGGCGTCTCGGTGGGCTGCCAAAGCGGACCTTGCCCGCCTCACACGTTTGGCAGAAGCCCTGATCGCGACACAATCCAAAATGGGGTGTCCTGAGGTGGTGGATTTGATGCTGGCTTTGACCACTTCTTTAGCGGTCAGCCGTTACTCCCGTGCAGAGCATTTGCTGGACGCGGCGAAGGCGCACATCACACCGGATCAGCAGGAGGCGCTGGAGGAAGCACGCTTATGGTTAGGCGCTGGACTCATTGTGCGCGGTTGCAGCCAGGATGCTCGTGATCTGTGGGACCAGCGTTTGCGTCGGCCTCGGGTGGAGTGGACCTGGAATGAACCTGAGGAGTATGCTGCCCTAACGCAGCTGTCAGAATATCTCAGTCCGAAAGCTGACTCCGCCCGCCTATTCAAAGCCATCGTTCCTGTTTGCTGGTGGAATCTACTGATTGCTCGCACGCGCGAGCGTGAAGAACTGGAAGCTGCCTTGGCAACCAAAAAGCAAGAACGCTTTGAACCTGAAACTCCAATCGGAACACCGAAGCAAGTCGTTCGCCAGCCGATCATCATTTGGCGTGGGATTCCGTTTTTTATTGGAGGTATTGTGGGGGCTTGGGCTTTGGTGTTAGGGATTTGGTTAGGCCCGTATGATTTAGTGCGCAATCCTGTTGTGAATGAAGCCACAGCGGCGGCTGTCGATTCTGGCGTAGCGACTGCATCCACAGCGGTGGAGAATGCAGAAGTCGAACTGCCGGAAAATCCGAACGCCATCTGGCGTAAGCAGCAGGTGGCCTCCATGGCTGCGGAAGCTCCTGAACTTCGTGCTTTAGCGGAACGCATTGAGATAGGAGACTGGACTCAGCATGAAGCGTTCCTCAAAGGGGAGACGGCGGAACTTCCGAAGAGTGACCCGAGGTATCAGAAATTGCTTCTGTGGCTGCACCTGGATCCACCTTCGAATGAAGAGATCAGAAAGCAAATTCCACTCCTACTGTCAGCGCTACGCCAAGACAGCACTGTGATCGAGCTTTGGGAAAAGCTGGTGTATCCAGGGTCTCTCAATGCTAAAGACATTCAAGCCGCCGCCTTGCGCACACAGCATGAGAATAAAGAGGCTTGGTCACCGACTCAGCGTGCTTTGCTGACCCAAATCGGAACAGTGAGCCTGAAGACTCCCTGAGTTTCAGTGAGGACCAATTTTACAGAAAGCTGCGCGGACTAAATCAAGCTGCAACGGCCGTCCAGCGGATGGCTGGAGCCGAGCGAACCTTAGCTTCCGCATTGAAGGCAGCCAAGAGTAGGGCGCTGAAACCAAGGTCACTCAGCAAGGAATTCCGCAGGAAGGTCCAGGTGGCTGGGTATTCGGGAAGACCCGTGGTGAGGGCCTGAACCAATCCCATGAGATCCTTGGCATAGTAGGGCTTTACCCACCAGCAAAGGGTATTGGTGACCACGTAGAAGACGATGCTGCAAGTGGCTACTCCTAGAAGGGATTTTAGGATGCTTGTATTGCCACGCATTTGGTTAGCGGCCCAGGCGGCGGCGGCATAGATGCCATAGGTCAGGAAGACTTCGGCTCGCCCATCAGCCAAGGACCAAAGTTGAGCCCCCATGGCCGCAAAATCAATCACCACCAGCATGAGCGGCCAAGCCCACCAGGGAATGCTTTTGCGTGGAAAAACCAAGGTGCCAGTGAAGGCCAAAGCCATCCAAGGCGCAAAATTGGGCAGCAAAGTCATGCCTTCAGCACTCAGCTTCATCCAGCGGAAACCCAGTGCGAGCAGGACGAGGAGGAGGGGAACCCAGAGCAGTGGCGTGGTAGGACGGGAGTCAGACTTCATGAAAGTGGAGAATAAGGGCAGATACGTGCCGTGCAACCTATGTGATGCGTCACAGGGGGTGGGAAGTTACAGTTTCTCAGGTTCTTGCAGTAACTGAGCCACGCGTGCCAGTAGGCGACCTGCGCCACCACCATCCAGGATGCGGTGGTCAAAGCTCAGGGTGAGTTCCGCTTCCGTCACGGGAATGAACTGCTTCACTTCATCACTCCAGCGCGGCACCTTGCTGCCAGCTCCTAATCCCAGCACTAGATTTTGCTCAGGCAGCGGAATCGGGGTGGCCCAGACGATGCCGAAGGTGCCAAAATTGGTCACGGTGGCGATGCCTGGACGGTTCACGTCCATGGGCAGTCGGCGGGAGCGTGCTTGCTCCACCAGTTTGTTATAAACGGGCACCAGTTGCACCAGCGGTGTTTTTTCGACTTCACGCAAGACAGGCACCAGCACACCGTCATCCACTTCCACGGCGAAGCCAATATCAATGGCGCGTGGATGTACAATGCGGCTGCCAATGAGGCGACCTGCCACAGCGGTGTTTTCAGCGAGGGCCAAGGCTAGAGCACGTATGACATACAGGGCTGGGCCGGGCTTAGGATTTGTGCGTTTACGATGAGAAAGGATGGCGTCCAAGATCACAGGACTGCCAACAGTCGCCAGGGGGCGGCTCCAACTGCGGCGCATGGAGTCAGCCACGGCGATACGCATGGGGGAGGCTGGTGTGAGGCGGTGCTGCTCAAGGCCGCGCAGAAAGTTTTCAAAGTCTTCCACCGTCACACGGCCACCAGCGCCCGTGCCGGCGATCCCGGCCAAGTCAGAGGCATTCAGCCCCAGTTCATTCATGCGGGCACGCATGCGTGGGGAAATGTAGCTGGCTCCAGTCGCCCCAGCAGGCACGGGTAATGCACCACCGACCACTGGTTCCACCTTCGGCTGATAACCAGTGATGTTGTCTTCTTCGTTGAACTGGAAATGCAGCGAATCCGCACTGGGCATGCTGCTGGGTTGTGACTGTTGTGGAGGAGACGCAGGTTCTTCGGTGAAGCCGAGCGAGGCCGCATCTTCATCTGAAACATCAAACGCAGCGAGGTTGGACCCCACCGCATAGCTTTTCTGCACTTGGGCGCTGATGGCGGAAACGTGGCCTGCACAGGGGCTGCTGACAGCCATGGTGGCCTTATTGGTCTCCACTTCAAAGATGTCTGTTCCAGCTTCGATCTGCTGTCCAGGTTCGATCAAGATACGAACGATGGTGGCCTCGGCGATGGATTCGCCCAATTGGGGCATCAAGATGGGAATGGTCGGCATGAGGAATGAAAAGCAGGGGGCAAGATGGAAGCGGAGAGCGGTCCGTCAAGGCAGGGTCAGAGGCGAATGAGGATCTTTCCAAAATGCTTACCGCTGGCCAGATGCTCGAACGCTGCCACGGCCTGGTCAAATTCAAAGGTCGAATCTATCACAGGATGCATTCCTGCCTGAGTGATCGCCTGGAGCATCTGGGCAAACATGGCTCTCGACCCCACATAAACACCATCCAGACGAATGCCTTTGCGTAAAATACCCACCGTTTGAATGTCCCCCGCCGTGCCTGTGAGCACCCCGATAAGGGCAATGTGACCACCAAATCGGGTGGCTTTGATGGAACGATTCAGCGTTTCAGGGCCGCCGATTTCAATGACTTTGTCCACGCCTAGTCCTCCCGTTTGAGCCAAAGCCCACTCATCCCAGGCAGGATCGGTACGATAGTTGTGGGTCACGTCCGCGCCCATCTCACGAAGACGAGTCGCTTTGTCATCGCTGCTGGTGATGGCCAGTACACGTGCTCCCGCCATTTTAGCAAACTGAAGGGCAAAGGTGGATACTCCACCGCTCCCCAGTACAAGGACGCTTTCTCCTGCCTGGAGATTTCCACGCACAAACAAAGCATCCCAGGCAGTCACCGCAGCACAGGGCAGGCTAGCCGCTTCTTCAAATGAAAGATGTTCTGGAATACGTAGGAGACTACTGGCTGGCAAACACTCCACTTCACGCAACAAACCGTCCACCGCACCACCGAGGGCCAAGGCGGCGTTAGCCTGCGTGAATCCGCCATCCAACCAAGTCGGCATGAACGGAATGACCACGCGATCTCCCGGCTTCCAGTCACTGACACCTTCCCCCACGGCGATCACTTCACCCGCACCATCGGAACAAGGAATCCGTGGGATCGGCCCCGTCACCCCACGGATGCCACAGACATTCATGTAGTCCCGGTAATTCAGCGAAACCGCCCGGATCCGTATCTGCACCTCACCATGCTGTGGCAACGGGGCAGGGAGTTCCACCTGTTGCAGGGAGGCTAATCCGTCGGTGCCTGTGATGTGATAAGCTTTCATCATACGTCCATTCATTTCTAGCGGCCTTGAGTGAAGGCACAAGGACGAGTTGGACTGGCCTCTCTCAAGACTTGCTCAATCCTGGGTGGCTGAGGGGCGTATTCAGTGGTCAGTGGTCTGTGAATATAAGTCCTATAAATCCTATAGGTCACATGATCGTCCTTTTGGTTAGGTCAAGGGGCTGATCACAAACTTTCCGCATCTCAACAGAGCACAAAAAAGCGACGCCAGATTTCTATGGCGGCGCGGAAACAAACAGAACGATCAACCGACCTTAAATCCCAGGAACCCCATACACAGC
>JAOZVT010000636.1 GCA_025869455.1 Prosthecobacter sp. | reverse complement strand
ACGGAGCTGTGTGAGAACTTTGATCTGGATGGTCTAGAGTTGGATTTCATGCGCTTTTACAGCTACTTTGATGCTGAAAAGACCACACTGGAGCAGCGCCAAAACATCATGACTGGTTTTGTGAAACAGGTGCGTCAGGTGCTGGATCGCACTCAGCGAGAGGGCAAAAGGCGTTGGCTCTGTGCTCGTGTTCCCTGTTTGCTCGAGGGGCTGGATGCAATGGGCCTGGACCTGCCTGTTTTGGTGTCCGAAGGGCTCGACATGGTGAATATATCCGCCAGTTACTTCACCACGCAGCAGATGGACCTGGAAGCCATTCGTGCAAGCCTGCCTGAACGTGCAGCTCTGTATGTGGAGATGTGTCATTCCATCGCCAATGGTGGCAAGCTGGTTCCGGGGTATGACACCTTTACCTTTCGTCGTGCCACCCAGGAGCAGTATCAAACCACCGCCCATCTGGCTTATGCACGCGGAGCCGATGGGGTGAGCTTGTTTAATTTTGCCTACTATCGCGAACACGGCGGTCCTGGTCGTGGGCCGTTTGCGGAACCACCTTTTGAGGTGATGAAGACGCTGAATGATCCCAAGTCATTGGCCAAAAGACCACAACACTGGTTCTTAGCTGCTGGCTGGAACAATCCTTATGTTAGGCCGCCCATCTTGCCGCGAGGGTTGAAGGAGAAACTCAAAACATCTTTTCATCTCGATCTAGCTCCTCCTGCGGGAGGCTGGAAAGGGGAAGGGCGTTTGCGTCTGCAAGCCGATGCCACTCTGGACGGGCGGTTGCTTGAGGCGCGATTGAATGGCGTGAAATTGCTGCCTAATGCGGATGTGAGTGAGCCTTTTGAAAATCCCTATCCTTCATTGTTAGGTCAACCCGAACATATACGCGCTTGGACGGTGCCTGCTGAGCTGTTACGGGATGGTATGAATGACGTGGACTTCTTTCATCTAGGCGGTAAACCCGTGACTCTGGAGTATCTGGATCTGAGCCTGGGGTGAGGCTACAGGAGCGACATTCCACCTTCTTTGATCCAAGTATTCAGAGGCGTGTAGAGTTCAGTATCTAATGTTATCGCACAGCCAAAAGGGGCGGCATTGACACTCCCAAGCGCTATTTTTCCGGCGCGGATATCCAAGGTTGGGTAGCCTGACGCATCTTGACGATAAAGGTCGGCATGCTGCTGTAAGACGGCGCTTTGTATGGATTGCGGATGCATGGAGAGACCTCGAAAATAGTGATGCCCATTGCGCTCCACATGCGTGACACCCAGGGCTGCCATCATGGCCAAATCTTGCAGTAGAGCCACTGGCCCCACATTGGCCAAGTCTTCTCCACTCAGGATCAGTGGTCGTGTACTGCGGCTAGCACGCACTTTTAGCAGGGCTGCATTGGCCAGTCCTTTGGTGATGCCTTTGCAATTTTTATGACTGGTTCCCAGATACCCTAGATCAAGCGCGCGAGGCAGATCATTCAATGAACCATCCGCTTCATCAATGATGAGCCCAGGGCCGTCCTGCCATCCTTGCAGAGCTTCTGCTACGTCGTCTTTCAAGGCATGAGCACGATGCAGCGGTTGTTCGATGAGGAGCAGATTTTGAAACAGCGGAGCCAGTGCTTTTTCAGCGCGTAGTGTTTCATAAAACTCGCGGAAAGCGGCTAGATCTTGAAACTGTTCATTGCCATCCAGAGTGACATGGAATTGACCGCCACACTGTTCTGTGAGGATGGCTGTGATCTCCCGCAGGCGCGGCAGATCTATTTCAGGCTGACCACACACTTTGATCTTAAAATACAGAAGGCCGTAGCTGCGAATGGATTCATCCAGAGCTTGGGGGAGTCCGTCATTCAGTCGTTCTTCGCTGGGGATGTCACGGGCTCGTAATGGATCACCAAGGCCGACGGTGTGACGAATGGCAACTTGGGGCAACGGCGTCGGTGCTAGCACCTCGGCGACGGAAATGCCTTTGAGTTCTTCGCGTATGTCTCCCAAACGTATGTCGAGTGAATCTGAGGCTAACAAAGAATGCAGTGTCATTTTCGCGGCTTTGCAGAGTCCATCTAGGACGGCTCGTTCGATCAAGCTGACCCCCAGGTTTGCCAGAAGGGGAGGGACTTGTTTTACGCCTGCCCAACGTGCCTGTTCCTCATACATCGCCTGCCACCAAGAAAAGAAGCGGATAGGCTGTGAACTGGCGTTTTCGGCGATGCGTGAGGCATTTTGAATCACCGCTAACATCTCTGCCAGATCCTGTTCATAGTAGGTGGTCGGATCTTTGGTAAACCACTTCGGTGCCAGCCCTTCACTGGCTGTTCCACGCACCGTTTTACCATCCACATTCAGCTCCACTGTCACAAATAAATGAGGAAGGGCACTCATGCTGGCGATCCCGTACTTGAATGGGAAGCGCGTGCGCATCGGCAGCACATGAAAGTGGGTGTCTTGAATCTGGAACTGCATGGGAGCAATAGGAAAGCAGGCTTGAGCACGTTGCATGTGTTTTCAGTCTTGGCGGTGAGATTGACACAAGATTTGCCCGGTTCGTTTTGTTCTTGTTTCTAGCCATTTGCCTCACTCACACTGAACCTTCATGAAACGTCGCCTTCTTCTGACCTTCTTTTCGCTTTCCTTGCTCCTGCCAATCTCGGCTCAGGAGACCAAGCCAACGGCCAAGAAATCACAGCCGCATCCTTCCGTGGTTCCTGTGAAGGATGTGGAGGGGCTGCCGCGTGTGCTACTTATTGGAGATTCCATTTCCATGGGTTATACCCTGCCTACGCGCAAACTGCTGGAGGGAGTAGCCAATGTGCACCGCATTCCCCAGAATGGCGGTCCTACGAAGAATGGTGTCGCCAATATGGATAAATGGTTAGGCGATGGTCACTGGGATGTGATCCATTTTAACTGGGGTATCCATGATTTGAAATTCATGCCTGATGGCAAACGTCAGGTTGAAGCGGCTGATTATGAGGCCAATCTGCGCAGTCTGGTGGCGCGTATGCAAAAGACGGGAGCCAAGCTCATCTTTGCGACGACGACGCCTATCCCTAAAGGTCCGCTCATCCCACCGCGTGAGTTTGGTCAGGTGGCGGATTACAATGCCATCGCTCTGAAAGTGATGAAGGATATGGGCGTGACCGTCAATGATCTCAATGCCTGGATCACGCCCAAGTTAGCAGAGATGCAGAAACCGCAGGACGTGCACTATCTGGATAGCGGCTATGATTATCTGGCCGAAAAAGTGGCTCAGGAAATCCGCACCGCTTTGGGCAAGTGATCAGGCCATCGCTTCCACGATGATCTTTGAACCTTGGATATCTCTTACACGCACAGTTGTGCCGTGTTGCAGGTATCCATCTTCAACCATCGCCTCGATCCGTCTTTCTCCAAACTGGACCGTGCCGTAGGGGCGGAGCGCACTGCAAGCTAGGCCTGTATCACCAATCTCCACAGGAGGGGCGTCTGACTTGATGGCGTCTCCGCCGTCAATCGTGGAGGTGAGCACCAGTTTCTGAAATGGCCCCGTTTGTGGTAAGAAACGAAACACAGCCACGATCAGAGCTGCGGCCCCCAGGATGCCGATGGCGAAGTTGCGCAGGCCAAGGGCATACACGTTCAAATCAAAGCCAGCAGGGGCTGGGTCGCCCGTTCCAGGGATGGTAGGAGGCACAGGCACTTCCCAGCCAGACATGGTGTAAACCAGAGCCACCATCACGAGGATGAAGCCCAGGATGCCCGGCACCAGTAGCCCTGGAAAGAGGGCTAATTCAACCAATAGCAGGGCGACTCCAATGACAAAGAGAGCTGCGACTGCGACTGTTTCCTGTCCTACCAGACTGCCTGCGACGTAGTGACCGAAGAAAAATAAACTGAAGGCAGCAATGGATACAAAGCCTGGTATGCCAAAGCCTGGAGCCTGCATTTCTAAATACATTCCTGCTACCCCGATGAGGATAAGGAGGGCGGCATACTTGGTTACCCAAATGGCAATGATCTCGAAGCCGGTGGGTTCAGCGGTGACGAGTGCGCCCTTTAGTCCTTCGGCTTTTTTGATGTCCTCTAGTGTTTCCACAATGCCCTTTGCGAAGAGTGGTTTACCGTCCAGTTTTAAGATGGCCTGCTCGGCATCCAGAGTGAGGATGGTATCTTTGGTGTCCAGCATTTCGTCACCGACTTTGAGTTCACGGCTCATGTCGATCATGGCTTCGATCACTCGTGGGTCATGGCCTTTGCGTTTGGCCACGGCGCGTGCCATGCCCATGGTGGCAGAGTTCATTTTGGCACGCTCAGCTTCGCCCATTTCTTCTACGCCTCCATAGATCGGTGTGGCTGCGCCTGCGGTGCTGGTGGGGGCCATGTAGATGCCATCAGTAGCTACCGCGATCATAGCGCCCGCAGAGAGGGCACGTTTGTTGACAAAGGCATAGCTGCGTGGTTTCAGCTTTTGCAGGTCATTCATCATGAGGTCCACGGTATCCCAAAGCAGACCACCGGGAGTATCGAGATCAAAGATGACGGCTTCAGCGCCCTCATTGGTGCAGCGCTCCAGCGTGCGGGACATGAATTCAAAACGGGCTCTGGCGATGAGGTCATCTTTCCCGACGGGGATCACCACGACTTTTCCCTTGTAACTTTCAGATTCGGCTAGGGCCTGCCCTGTGAAAAGGCTGGTCAATGTGGTCAGGCAGACCAATAAAGGCATGAGCAGGGCAGACTTCATACCTTGAGCATAGGTGAGATGCATTGGGGTGGCAATGCACGAACGCGATTCAAGTTTGGAAATTTGAGGGCAACCGAGGTGCCTACGCTTCCTTCACGCTGGTTAGCACCGCGTCGAAGCGTTCTGCCATGCGCGCTGCGCTGAATTCGTTGCGAACGCCAGCCAAGCCACGATTCGTGATCTGTTCGCGTTGGTGATCATCCTGCAACAGTGTCTCCAGGGCATCGGCCAAAGCTTTCACATCATCTGGTGGGCAGATGACACCACCACCAGAGGCGGCAATGAGTTCTGGGAAGGCCCCGTGATCTGGCTGAACGACGGGGACGCCGCTGGCCATGGCCTCGAGGATGTAAAAGCCAAACGCCTCCCCATAAGTAGCGGGGACGGACATGACGGTGAGGTTGCGAAAGAACTTGAGCTTATCTGCAAAGCTCACATTGGGGTGCCATTCCACACGTTGTGTTAGGCCAGCCTGCTGGATTTTCTTCTTGAGTCCTTCGACGTATTTTTCATCGGACGCAGTCTTAGCGCCACCGATTTTAAGTTTCACACGGGGGACAGTCCCGCGCTTGGAAAGCTCAATGTAGGCATCCACCAGTGTGGTGAGTCCTTTACCATGAATCATGCGGGCAAAGTAACCGATGGTGGGCCAGTTTGGGTCTGGTTCGGCCACCCCGAAGGAATTGGCATCCAGTCCATTGAAGACCACGGACATTTTGTCCTCACTCACGGCCAGCTTTTCCTGCATGAGTCGGGCGTAAAACTGGCTGGGTGCGACGAAGCGTGAAACATGCTGTGCATTCGCCTGCATGGCCGCCCAGCATTGTTCACGGTAGGGTTCAATCAGAGTGTCGAGGAAAGAATCTTCCCCTTGCAGAGAAACCACCACGGGGATGCCTAAGTCACGTTCAATGGTGGGGCAGAGGCCGATGAGCAAGCTATTGGAGAGAGAGATGATGTCTGGTTTTCCCTCTTTGCGAATCCAGTCAATCAAACCCTGCCATTCTGGCCACTGGCGACCCGCTTCCCCCTGCAAGGCCCCGAGGGTCATTTCGCCTAAATCCCGGGCGCTGGTCATGCCCATGAATTTGGCGGCAAAGCGCAGGTGATTGGGTTTATCTAGCCAACGATGCACAAAACGCGGCATGAAGCGAAACCACGGCATCTTTTGCTGCACGTAGAGAGAGAGTCCCCCCACCAGGATGCCGATTTCAGGACTGGCGACTTCACGGTCTGTCACCAGCGGCAGGTAAAGAGGAGCCATCATGGCATCGTGACCACGGGAACGAAGCGCCTTGATCAACGCATTGTCTCGCAGGCAGCTTCCGCAGTGGAAGTTGCCTGTGCCGGGGGTGAGATGGAGGATGCGCATAGAAATTCAGAAACGGGGGGCGCGATGCTTAATGCAATAGATACGCATGGGCAAGCAGCTAGGAATCAACGAGATGGAATCAACCTACCCGAATGTAACGTCTGCCGGGCAGGGCACGCACAAGACGCTTCATTTCTAGGCGCATGAGGTTTACGTTCACCGTGCCTGGGGCCAAGCCTGAACGGCTGGTCAGTTCATCGATGTGGAGTTCTTCGGTGCTCATGGCCTTGAAGAGAATTTCTTCATCCAGGCTTAGATTCACCACGGGAGGTGGAGCTTCTACCTTAGGGGCCACCGGGGCGGTGGGGAAAAGCATGGTCAGATCATCCAAAAGGTCGTCACCATCGATCACCAATTTAGCGCCTTGCTGAATGAGGCGGTTGCAGCCTACGGAGGTGGGGCGATCAATCGGTCCGGGTACGGCATAGACGGTGCGACCTTGTTCGGTGGCCTGTTGAGCGGTGATCAGAGATCCACTGCGCACGGGAGCCTCTACCACCAGCAGTCCGCTGCCCCAGCCTGCTACCACGCGGTTACGATAAGGAAAGGTCTGCTTGTCTGCCATTCGGTCCACCGGGTATTCACTGATCACGGCGCCATTTTGGGCAATGCGTTCAGCGAGAGCTTGGTTCTCTGGCGGGTAGAGTTTGCCAATGCCGGAACCGATCACGGCAATGGTGCGTCCTTTGGCGGCTAGGGCGGCCTCATGGGCGGCGGTGTCAATGCCACGCGCTAGACCACTGATCACGGTGTAACCAGCGTAGGCAATCTGAAAGCTGAGCTTCTTGGCCGCATTCATGCCATAGATGGTCGCATGTCGGCTACCAACCACGCCGATGGCTTGGTGATCGCGTTTTTTCAGTTCGCCCCAGACATAGAGGAGGATGGGCGCATCATGGATATGCTTTAAAAGGGGCGGGTAGAGTTCATCTTCCTGGGTGAGCAGCGTCAGCCCTCTTTCCTGAATCTTGCGCAGCTCTTGCTCCAGCTTTCCCTGGCTGTCCCAGGCTACGATGGCTTCGGACTGCACTTTGCCAAAACTTTCGATCTGCTCGATCTCGGATGCCTTGGCCGCGAGGACGGCCTCGGGTGAGCCGAAGGCCTGAAGCAACCGCCGTATGCGTACTGGTCCGATTTGTGGGATCAGGTTTAGGGCTAGGTAGGCTTCTGTACGGGTCATTTGAACATGTTTGCTCAAATGACAACAGACTCAAGTCAGCATCCACGGGAATGTATAAAAATGAATCTGTAGGACAAGCGGCAGCTTCACTTTGACGGGGGCGGGATGTTTGGCGATGGGTGGACCGCTATGCCTGTGGGGTGTTTCCACAGGCTTTTTTACTTTCATGAGCCAACCTTCGCCTTCCTCTTACCGCCCAGACATTGATGGGTTGCGCGGTCTTGCGGTGTTGATGGTGGTACTGTTCCACGCGGGGCTGGGTTTTAAAGGTGGCTACGTGGGCGTGGATTTGTTTTTTGTGATTTCGGGTTATCTGATCACAGGTCTGCTTTTCAAGGAATTAGACCGTGGAGGAATTGATCTGGCGGGGTTTTGGGAAAGACGTCTGCGCAGGATCGCTCCGGCATTGGGCGTGATGCTGCTGGTGACTTTGGCTGTGGGTTATGTCCTTTTGTTTCCGGACGCGTTCATTTCCCTGGGAGAGTCCGCCATCGCCCAGGCTCTACTCTGCGCGAACCTCTATTTTTGGCAGGACTCGGGGTATTTTGCCGCCGCTTCGGACGAAAAGCCGCTGCTGCATCTCTGGTCTTTGGCGGTGGAGGAGCAGTTTTACGTCTTGTTGCCTGTGGTGCTGATCTTGGCGCATCGCTGGCTAAAAAAACGTGGGCTGAATCGTCCTATCCAGCCTGTTTTGGTCAAGGGCTTGAGCTGGCTTTTGCTGTTCAGCTTTGTTGCCAGTGTGATCGGTGTGAAGCTGGATGCCAATGCGGCGTTTTACTGGTTGCCCACACGTGCCTGGGAACTCCTGGTTGGTAGCGTTTTGGCAGGTCTGCCAATTAGTTGGCGACTGAAGAATAAACGCCAGCGTGAGATGGTGGGAGCAGCCTCCTTGATCATGATTTTGATCGCCGCTTTGGCGTATGAAAGTGATACGCCGTTTCCGGGGCTAGCGGCCTTACTGCCTTGTCTGGGGGCGGCGGGGCTCATCTGGGCACACACGCTCAGGGCGGGGGAGACGACTCAGCCACAAACGTGGAGGCTGATGACATGGAAGCCTTTGGTAGCGACGGGGCTGATTTCATATTCTCTT
>JAOZVT010000635.1 GCA_025869455.1 Prosthecobacter sp. | reverse complement strand
CTTTTTAACAGACACTCAGGCCGTGCAGCCGACGCCCAACCCCAAATACAATCCCCATGCGGCGAAGGTCTCTACCAAGAAGCCTGCCAAAGTCGGTGAATGGACTCATAGCAAAGATGCGGTTTTAACCTCAACGTCTGAGGGTTTGCGTGTGACTTCGATAGGCGGCGATCCCTGGATTTCTGCGGATATTTCTACGGGAAAGAACCCAGGCCCATTCGTGGTGAAATTGCGCCTGAAAACAACCATGCGTGGGCAGGCTCTCCTCTATTATAAAACCAAAGCCAAGGATGTCTTCAGTAAGGATAAAACCGTCCCATTCACTTTGCCGAAAGATGACCAATTCCACGATTGCAGCCTAACGATTGATGTTTCAAAACTAGCCGCCATGCGCCTGGATCCATCCGCAGGGAAGGGGGAAACCTTGATCACGGAGTTATCTTTGCATGCAGAAGGTGGCAAAGAAGTGAAGCGGTGGCTGCCGCCGTCGCATTAAGGCTGGCTCTACCGCCGCTTTTGGGCCTGTCATTTTGGAAAGCGGGTAAGTCTCTCTGCGGTGGAATGGTCTTGCATTCACCGCCTGAACCGTTTTCATGCACTTTCTGACTTCTGAAAATGGACGTCAGTGAGCCTTCTCGACCTTTCATTCGGACATCATGCAATCACCGTCGAAACCTCTCGTCGTCATCACTGGTGCCAGCTCCGGCATCGGCGCAGCTACTGCTCAGGCCTTCTCTCTAGCGGGTTACCCGTTACTACTGCTGGCTCGTCGGTTGCCTGAAATGGAGGCTTTGAATTTACCCAACACCCTTTGCCGGCAAACCGATGTTTTGGATCGAGCCGCCATCAAATCAGCCATTGCCGAAGCTGAAAGCCGCTTTGGTCCGGTGGAGTTTCTCATCAACAATGCAGGCATCATGCTGAATGGTGACCCTGCCCAGCAATCCCCAGAGGAATGGGATCAAATGATTGATGTGAATCTCAAAGGCGTCATGAATGGCATTCACGCTGTTCTGCCCGCCATGGTCGCGCGGGAAGGGGGCACCATTGTCAATATCGGCTCCATCGCTGGCAGAAAGACCTTCGGTGCCCATTCCGTCTATTGCGCGACCAAGTTCGGCGTGCATGCCCTCACGGAGACCATTCGTGAAGAAGTGTCCCAGAAAAACGTCCGTCTCATCACCATCGCCCCAGGCATGGTGGGCACGGATTTGATCCACCATTCTACGGATGAGGCCGCTAAAGCTGGCTGGCTGGACTACGCGGCGAAGATCGGCGGGGCACTGATCCCAGAAGACATTGCTGCGGCCATCCTCTACGCCTGCCAGGCCCCTCAGCGGGTCTGCATTCGTGAAATCGTCATCTGCCCGACCAAGCAGGAGCCGTAGCCAACCCACCCCCGGAACCCTCTTGAAAGTGTAGGATTGTTCTTGGGCTAAGAAGTTACCTAGCTAAATTGTCACGCCATGCCTCCCTCCATGAAGATAAAACGTCCCTCCTCCATCACGGTTGAGGAGTTTTTTAAAACCTACGAGAAAGCTCTCAAACTGAAATTGATTGGCAGTGATGTCGGTTTCAAACGCAAGATTTCTGAGCCCTCAGTGAATCGTCCAGGCTTGGCTTTGTCCGGCTTCTTCACCTACTTTGCCTACAAGCGGCTCCAGATCATCGGGAATTCAGAGCATTCTTTCCTGGAGGGATTGGAGCCCAAACTGCGCGCGGCCCGTTTTAGCCAGCTTTGTTCCTGGGAAATCCCCTGCTTGATCGTGGCCCGTGGGCATCGGCTCAGCGATGATCTACTGTCCATCGCGAATGAAGCGGGAATCTCCGTCTTTCAGACCAGCATGATCACGATGAAATTCATCAATGCTGCCACCATCAAATTGGAGTGGTCTTTTGCGCCCACCACCTTGGTACACGGTTGTTTGGTGGATGTTCAGGGGATCGGCGTGCTCGTTCAGGGCAGCAGCGGCAGTGGAAAAAGTGAAAGCGTGATTGGCCTATTGCAGCGTGGGGCCAGCCTCGTGGCAGATGATGTCGTGCGTCTGCGGCTCATTGAGGAACGCGAAATCATCGGTTCCGCCCCTGAAATGACCCGAAACATGATCGAAATCCGTGGCTTAGGCATTCTCAATGTGGCGGCCCTCTTTGGTGTGGGCTCCGTCCGCATGAGCAAGCGCCTGGATTTGGCGGTGAATCTGGTGCATCTCCAGGAGTCGAATGAACTGGAACGCGTCGGCATGGCCAATCAGACCACCCAAGTCATGGGACTGACCATTGCCAAGGTGGATATTCCCGTGGCTCCTGGTCGCGATGTGGCCGGATTGATCGAATTAGCGGCCCTGAATTACAAATTACGCACCTTTGGCTACAACAGCGCGGTTGAGTTTGATCAAAGATTGTTGAAAAAGATGGCAGACGAACAGATAGGTTAACCAGCACCCACCCGCATGACAATCAGCAAAGACCTCACGATCCAAAACAAGATGGGGATGCATGCCCGCCCGGCTGCCCAGTTCGTCAAGCGTGCCAGCAAGTACAAATGCGACATTTGGGTCGAAAAAGACGACGAGCCAGTCAATGGCAAAAGCATCATGGGTCTCATGATGCTGGCCGCTGGCCGTGGAGAGGTCATCAAACTCACCACCGAAGGCGTGGATGCCGATGCTGCCATGGCAGATCTGGAGGAACTGATCCGCACAGGTTTTGGAGACGCTGAATAGCGACGGCAAAGCTCACTCGCTGATCCAAACCTGCGTGCCGATTGGCGTCAGCTCATACAGTTCGACCACATCTCGATTCTTTAGCCTCACACAGCCGTGGCTCGCGGGGCGGCCAATGTGCCGTTCGTCATTGGTGCCATGGATGTAAATGTAACGCTGGAAGGTGTTGGCATTTCGTTTCTCCATCCCCTCCAGCCAGAGGATACGGCTCAGGATGAGATCATCATCCGTCACCTGGTCAGGTGTCCAAAGGCCCACCGGCTGGCGCGCTTTGAAAATGGTGCCCAGGGCCGCATTGTCCCCATGTTTTTCCTTCACCACAAAGCCACCTAGCGGAGTTTTGTTGCTACCCTCTGTGTAGCCTAATCCAAATTTCGAAGTACTGCATGGCCAGCTTTTGACCAAATGGAAACCTTCCCAGAGCGTTAAGCGCTGGGTGGCGACGGAGACTTCAAGGCGTGGCTGGGTAAGATTCACTGGAAATCAATGCGGTAGGAACAGCTTTTTGACAAACGACTCTTCGCTGACTCCTATTACGTGACAGAACTGCTAAAAGAGACGAAGAGACTTAGCGGCTTCATTGTGAAGTTGTTCATCGACTACCCATGCAACGATTCACCTGTGACTGCGGTAACGTCCTCTTTTTTGGCAGTACAATATGTCTGAAATGTGGAATCGAAGTGGGGTATGATCCGCAAAGAGGTAACATGATCCAGGTGGTCCCTGTTCACGGGGTCAAACGTTGTGCCAATGGCACCAAGTACAATGTCTGCAATTGGGTGCTTCCCACCACGGTCAAAGAAACCTTGTGTCAGGCTTGCCGTAAGAATCGCACGATCCCTGATCTGAGCACCGAACGGAATTTGATGCTTTGGGGGCGAATGGAAATGGCCAAGCGCAGACTGCTCTACACCCTGTTACGTCTGGGGATTCGGTTGCCATCTAAAATGGAAAATCCGCAGATTGGCTTGGCCTTTGATATCATCAGCACACTCTCCAATCCCACCGTTACCACAGGCCATCTGAATGGCGTGATCACGGTGAATCTGGAAGAGGCGGATGATACCTACCGTCAGATCAATCGTCAGCAACTCGGAGAAAATAGCCGGACCCTTCTGGGGCATTTCCGCCATGAAAGCGCCCATTATCTTTGGCAACGCTGCCTTTCGGATCTGGCTTGGGACGATCCTCTCCGGCTGGCCTTTCGGGAGCGTTTTGGAGACGAATGGTTGGATTACGCGAGTGCTCTCAGCGCCCATTACCAAAAGGGAAATCCCACAGGGTGGGAGCAAAATTATATCACAGGTTATGCCGCCTCCCATCCCTGGGAAGACTGGGCGGAAACCTGGGCGCACTATCTTCAGATCGTGGATGGGGTGGAAACTTGTGAGAGCCTAGGAATCCAGGTTCAATTCATCGCCTTACCGCTGGTCATGCTTCC
This sequence comes from Prosthecobacter sp., assembly GCA_025869455.1. GTDB lineage: Bacteria > Verrucomicrobiota > Verrucomicrobiia > Verrucomicrobiales > Verrucomicrobiaceae > Prosthecobacter. Next base: position 4,160 of record JAOZVT010000635.1, on the reverse strand, counting down.
TGGGGAAGCTGGCACTTTGCCCTCCATGCTCCCGCAAGATGGCGTGGCAGATGGAGAATTTCTAGCCTGGCTCCAGCGCTGGATGTGTCTGTCCACCGTACTGAATGAGATCTCACACAGCCTGGGGGAACAGCCGCTGTATCCCTTTGTCATTTCCGTACCCGTGGCGCAAAAGCTACGCCTCGCCCATCATTTTGCCACCGTTTGGGCTGGGAAGTGATGCCTGCGTGGCTGGTAGGGTAATGGAATCATACTTTTTGTTCATCCAATGATGGGTGTTAAAGTGGCTCAACCATCACTTTCGTCACTGTGGCCGATCAAGGTGTGCCTATACAGATGCTTTTTTTGACATTGGCGGCTCAGATTTTGCCGCATTTATAATGCAGTGGATTCACGTCTGCTTGTGAAACGTGAGTGTGACAATTTGAGTGTTCTGCACAGAATAGTATCAGTTTAAGACATGCATATTTCGCATGTCCTAACAAAAAGAATCGACATCTAAAATTGTCATAGAGAATCTCAGTTTTTAGATGCGTAGGGCTGAGTGATTTGACCGATATAAGTGTACATGTCTGGCACGATCCTGGCTAATCCCGCCACGTCTGATGTGCCGAAAACGTTACGAACCAATGCTCTGCTTTGAGCTGATTAGGCGTAACACGTTACATTGTTAGGTTCATGCATCTGCTATCCCCATCGAGCTATATATGAAGTCAATTTTGTCCTACATCCCGCGCCGATTCCTTGTCTCCAATTTCATTTGTTTGGGTCTCGGTTTGTTGATTCTTTCAGCGGGGGCAGTCCATGCGGATGCCATTTTTTCAAACGTCATCACCGATAGCAATCCGAGCGCCAACAATCCCTACACTTCCGGTCAGGTGGTCGTTTCTAACTTGACGGTTTCCGGGATCGGTCGCGGAACTGGGATTGTAGGAACAAGCGCCTCGGGGCGTTACAATGCCAATAGCTGGGATACTACTGAATTGGACCCCGATGGTTACTTCACTTGGACCTTAACTCCAGCAGATGGCTTTAAAATAGACTTCACGAATTTGGTTTACGTGAGTCAAGCATCGGGCTCTGGAGCCAAATCATTTGCCATACGTTCCAGTGCGGATGGCTTCACTGCAAACATTGCAACACCGACAGCCACGGGAGGGACGATTGATTTGTCAGGAGTCAGTTTTCAGAATGTGACCACGGCCATAGAATTCCGTCTCTATGGATGGGCGGCTACTGGTTCCGGTGGTACTTTCAGTGTGAATGATTTCATATTTAACGGCAGCGTGGCCTCTTCCACACCTGTCGTTTTGAATTATTGGGATGCCAACGGCGCAACAGCTGGTGCTGGTGGTGCCACTCCTACGGGAACATGGGGTACCGATTCTTTTTGGACAAATTCAGAAACAGGTGAGACGGCAACGACCACCTGGACTCCCGGCGGAGATGCGGTTTTTGCAGCCGGAACGGATGCCACAGGAATCTACACCGTGACTCTTTCAGGCACACAAAGTACAGGAAGCGTTAAGTTTGAAGAAGGCTCCATCCTTTTGAGCGGTGGTGTTTTAGAATTGTCAGACAACACACCGGTGCTGAACGTGATCGCGACACAGGCCGAAATCGCTTCAGATATTTCAGGTGTCAACGGCATCAACAAAGTGGGGACTGGGACTTTGATCCTTACGGGAAGTAAGACATTCGCGGGCCTCGTTGACTTGACCGGAGGTGTCCTCCAGATCGCGGCGAGTGAAGCACTCGGCGTCGCCGACAACGACCTAACTTTGAACGGGACTTTGAGTAGCGTCGCTTCTTTTTCATTGCCAGCGACACGCTCGATCACTGGCAGCGGTAACTTCGCTCCGGCAGATACGACGACTCTGGAAATCCTGGGAGACGTGACCATGGGTAGCCTAGGCGTAGCAGATGTCGGCACTGTAGATCTGAAAGGTAGCGTTCGCTCCGTCGGTAGCTTGGCCTTCTCCGCCGCAGGCAAGGTGACTGGAGATGCCCTCACCGCTACGGGCTTGAGCGCCAGCTTTGTGGGCGGCACCGCCAGTGTTTCCAATAGCTTGGACCTGGGCACCACTTCGCGCACCGCTTCCGTTTCTGATGCCACGAGCACTCTGGAATTACTCGGAGACATCACCTTGGGTGGTTCTGCTTCCTTGACCAAGTCTGGTGCTGGAACGCTGAAACTATTCGGAGCAAATTCGACTTTGAACCGTGTCTCCATCGGCAGCCAGAGCGCGTCACCAGCGACGGGGGGTAAAATTGTCATCAACAACAAAGACTCACTCGGGGCACAACAGACCTTCTTTAACTACGGTGAGATTGAGAGCACCGTGGATCTAACCGATGCAGACAGCATCGCCACAGGTCTTTCCATTGGCGGGCGTGATGGGGCTCCTGTCGCATTGTTAGGCTCAGACATGACCTTTCAGGGCAACATCGGCTTTTTCCTGGCCTCTGGCACGACAGGAGACATTCGCCTGAATGTCAGCAATCATACAACGCTCACGGGTGCCTTCGTCACCGTAGCAGCCAATGGCGGCACCCTAACAGGTTTTGCGGTTGGCGGAAACGGCATCCTGACACTGGCAGGTGACATGTCGGGCTACCAGCCACCTTTGAAACTGACAGACACAGTCACGGTCGAATTGGACCCATCCACCGCCATAAGTGCCACAGCCAACATTTCACAGCCGATCAGCTTGCTTGCTGGGACAAAGTTAGCCATCGGCACCGTCGGCACAGCGAAGGCCGTCACAGCTTTTGCGGGCTTGGCCGGGGCCGCTGACTCAGTGCTGCATTTTGACATTGGCGGCACCACTCGTGGCACAGACTATGATGCCTTGATTCTTGCCAAACCCGATGGCGCTGCCGCTGCCGTCACCTTCGCTGGAAAGATTGATGTGGATGTCATCGGTGGCTTTACTCTGGCGATTGGGCAGAGCTTTGATCTTCTGGATTGGGATGCCAGCGTCACGCCTGATTTCACAGGCATTGATTTCTCCCTCCTACCAGTGCTGGATCCCTCTATGGCGTGGAGCACCAGCACCTTTTCCACGAATGGAACCATCTCCATTGTCAGCACGGCGATCACCATCGTTGACCAGCCTGATTCCGTCTCCGTTGATCCAGGTACGCAAGTTACCTTCACCGTCGTGGCTTCGGCTCCAGGTGAAATCACTTATCAGTGGTATAAAGGTATTGAACTCATTCCAGACGCGATCTCCGCCAGCTACACGATCAATTCAGTTCAAGAGAGCGATCAGGGAAATTATTCGGTTGTGGTCAGTTCAGATGGAAATTCTGTCCCCAGTGAAATCGCTGTTCTAGATGTCATTGATCCGTTTGTTCCGGTTTCCATCACCGGTCATCCTCAATCAAAGATTGTGGATCCAGGTGTGCCCGTTTCCTTTACCGTGACAGCGGCTGGAAGTGGTGTCTTGACTTATCAGTGGCGCAAAGGCGTGACGGATATTCCCGATTCAAACTCAGCTACCTACACCATCAATGCCGCCCAAGAATCAGATGAAGGCAGTTACAGCGTGGTAGTCACGGGGACGGGTGTTGATAATTTTGCCATAAGCGATCCTGCGACACTTCTTGTTAATCCTTTGGGGGCCATCAGCATCACTGGCAATGGAAACTACCTTCAGGACTTCAATGGCATGGGAACTTCTGGCACCACTCCCCCGAATGGCTGGTTTGCTTATGATTCGGATGCCAATCCTGGTACTTCTGTGCTGGCCATTTCAGATGGCGGTTCAAACTCTGGCAAAAACTACAACTATGGTACGGCTGCGGATGCTGATCGTGCCCTGGGTTCGGTTTCCAGTGGCAGTTTTGTGGGAGCTTTTGGAGCGACCTTTGCCAACAACTCAGGTTCGACGATCGAAGGTGCTAACATCTCCTTTGGCTTCCGTGCCGAACAGTGGAGGCAGGGAACAACAACAGCTCAAGAGGTCTGGACCTTTGAATGGAAGCTCGGCGGCAACTTCGATGACTCCACAGGCTGGACGGGCGCTTCTACCTTTAACATCACAGAGATCTTGGCTGCCGCCGTGGCTTCGGGTGCTATTCAGGGAAATGCAGAAGGTAACTACGTCACCCTGGCGCTAACAAACTTTGCAGATCTTACTGGCTGGGAAAATGGT
>JAOZVT010000634.1 GCA_025869455.1 Prosthecobacter sp. | reverse complement strand
CTTTTCCATAAAATCCGCCGCCAACCAATCCAGCAATTCTGGGTGGCTCGGCTTGCTGCCCTGGAGACCAAAGTCCTCCGGCGTGTCCACCAATCCTGCACCAAAATAAGCCTGCCAAACACGATTCACAAATGCACGCGCCGTGGTGGGAGCTTTATCTGAAACCATCCAGCGGGCAAAGGTGAGACGTGAGCCATCCGCCTTCTTTGGCTGAGGATTGTTTAGCATCGCAGGCACACCCGTCGTCACACGATCTCCCGGTTTGAGAAAGTCTCCTCGCTTGAGCAGATGCGTCATGCGAGGTTCACGACGAGCATCCAGCACCAAGGAAGTGGTACCTTCAGGATGTTGCTTCCACAGGACTTCGATCTGGTCATTGATGCCCTTCCATTCAGCAATCGTGCTACGGAAGTAAGCGAACGGCACACGCAGGTTAGACTCCGTATTCATGGCTTGCTGCGCTGCGCCACGCTTTTCCACCCAAGCTCGAACTGATGCTGGCAGCGGATCAGCCTGCGCATCATCCGCCATCGTAGCGCTGATGCGATAATGCCCCAGGTTCATTGTCTGAAGGTCATCGCTATTCCAGCCGCCATGTTTCATGCTGAGGCTAACCGTCAACTCAGTGTCAGGCTGAATCTGAATGGGCTTTTCCAAAACAAACACGGCCTTACGCGGCACATTGCGTCTCCCTGGCCCAGCATCAATTCCCCAGGCCGTCTTAGCATCGCCATCAATAGCATAACCTACTGGCCCAGTAACACGATCATCTTTGTCAGACTCTTTGTTACGCGCATAAGACACCAAAGGAGTGTTTTCGGCTTCTCCGAAGTCCGCCGTGGCTCGGATAAACTTCAGCGGTGTGACCTTGTCTCCCACCTTCATTTGCGCCGTGAATTCGGTGAGCGCCGCCATGCCTTTGACAGAGCGTCCAGGTCCATAAGCTGGCAAATTGGGATCATTCAGCAATTCCAAACGGAAAGCGGAAATCGTCTTGGGTGTTTGTTTATCCACCTTCACCAGAAACTTCACCTCAGACTTAGTCGGCGCATAACCTTGAGCCAAGATGCTGCCGTCCTTTTGACGTATGGCTTTCTCGCCACCCGAAGGATCATCCTCAAACAGTAGCGTGGTCCATTTCGGTTGGTTGCCTTTCACGCCATCCGCCCAGACCAGCAGCCTCTCCTGCCAATCTGGATTTTCATGCTTCAGCTTGTCTTCCAACTCTTGAATCCCTTGCAGGACATGAGCACGCTGTTTCAACTCGTTGCTCGTGTAAACCACCCGCCAAGGTTCGTTGTCATTATTCAGGTAGGCGAACATCTGGTAGTACTCCTCCTGGCTAATGGGATCATACTTGTGGTTATGACATTGAGTACAACCTATCGTTAGGCCAAGAACGCTTTTACCCAGTGTGTCCATGCGGTCAAACATGGCCTCCATGCGGAATTGCTCAGGGTCCACACCGCCTTCTTCATTGATCATGGAGTTCCGCAGAAATCCTGTCGCCACGATTTGATCCTGCGTCGCCTTGGGCAACTGATCCCCTGCCAGTTGTTCTATGATGAATTGATTGTACGGCAGGTCACGGTTAAACGCATTGATGACCCAATCGCGATAAAACCAGATGTTCCGCATGGGATCTTTTTCATATCCGTTGCTGTCTGCATAACGCGCCGCATCCAGCCAATGCCGCCCCCAGCGCTCGCCGTAATGAGGATTGGCTAACAGCCTTTCCACCAGCTGCTTGTAGGGTTCCTGCGAGCCTTTGGCTGCTTCCGTTTCTTGAACAAACGCACTGACTTCTTCCGGTGTGGGTGGCAGCCCTAGCAGATCCAGATAAAGCCGACGGATAAGGGTCTCAGGAGCAGCCTTTGGTGCAGGCTTTAAGCCTTCCTTTGCCAACCGCTGTTGAATAAATGCATCAATCGGATGAATCGGCGCAGGCAAAGCTGCCTTCACGGGAACCTTAAAGGCCCAGTGATCCACCTTAGTGTCCAGGCTCACACTTGCGCTGTCCGGCCACTCTGCACCAGCATCTATCCAGGCTTTGATTTTGGAGATTTCATCCGCTGTCAAAGGATCTCCTTTGCGTGGCATCTTCAATTTCGGATTCCGCCCTTCAATCGCGTGCACCAGCAACGAATCCTCACTGTGACGGGGTTTAATGGCTAGTCCAAAGTCGCCCCCCTTGAGCGCACTCGGTTTATGATCGAGACGAAAGGCGGCTTCTTGCTTGCTAGCTCCATGACACCCATAGCAGCGCTCTTTGAAGATGGGCTGGATGTCTGTGACAAAGTCCACCGCTCCTGCGGCTGGCAGGGTAAGGAGGGATAGAAGATAGAATGACCGAAACATCGTGGATTAAATACAATGAGGTGAATGAAAAACCAAGAGCGCCCGGCATGGAGAATTCAGGCAAGGATCTTTTTCACCACGTTCCCATGCACATCCGTGAGACGGTAGTCGCGGCCTTGCGTGTGATAGATGAGCCGTTCATGATCAAAGCCTAACAGATGCAGCATCGTCGCCTGGACATCGTGAACGTGAACCGGATCTTCGATGACGTTAAAACCCAGTTCATCCGTGGCACCAATCGTCTGACCACCTTTGACACCCCCGCCTGCCATCCAAATGGTAAAAGCTTGTGGATGATGATCGCGACCCAGAGCACGGCCCAAGGCTGGGTTTGTCTCCACCATCGGCGTGCGACCAAATTCTCCACCCCAAACCACAAGTGTGTCATCCAGCAACCCCCGCTGTTTGAGATCCTTCACCAAAGCCGCACTGGCTTGATCCGTCTCTCCACAGTTTTTCCGCACGTTGCCTTCCACATTGGAATGCGCGTCCCAGCCTTCATGATAGATGTTCACAAAACGCACCCCGCGTTCGATCATCCGCCGCGCTAGTAAACAAGCACGTGCATAGCTGGGCTTGTCAGGATCACATCCATACATCTCCAGCGTTTCCTTGCTTTCACTCTTCAGGTCCGTCAGTTCCGGTGCACTGGTTTGCATGCGAAAGGCCATTTCATAGGAGGCTATGCGCGTCGCAATCTCTGGATCACCCACTGCACCCAGCCGCTTTTGATTCAGTTGGCTGACCAGATCCAAGGTATCGCGCTGAGCACGCGCATCAATGCCCGCCGGACTGGAGACATTCAAAATGGGGTCACCACTGTTGCGAAAACGCACTCCGTTGTAGATCGTCGGCAGGAAGCCGCTGGACATGAGAGCCGTGCCACCGCTGAGACCTGAGCCGGTGGACATCACCACAAAAGCAGGCAGATTCTGCGATTCCGATCCCAAACCATACAGCGCCCAAGAACCCATGCAGGGCCGTCCCGGCTGACCAAACCCCGTTTGAAAAAAGATCTGCGCAGGCGCGTGGTTAAACTGATCTGTTTTCACCGACCGCACGATGCACAATTCATCCGCCACCTGGGCAATGTGCGGCATGACTTCGGAGATCCAGGCTCCACTCTCACCATGCTGTGCAAATTTGAATCTCGGTCCTAATGCTGCCGCATCTGGACGAATAAAGGCGTAACGCTGTCCCCCAATGATCTCCGGTGGGATCGGCCTGCCCTCATACTTCGTGAGCATGGGTTTCGGGTCAAAAGTCTCTAACTGGCTGGGCGCTCCTGCCATGAAAAGATGGATCACACGCTTGGCTTTGGGCGCAAAATGAGGACCGCGAGCAGACAACGGATTCGAGGAAGCCGCCTGAGCGAGAGAATCCGTCAAGAGTCCAGCAGCGGCCACTTTGCCCAAACCATAAGTGCAATCACGCAGGAAATGCCGGCGAGAATAAAAGGTGGGAGATGAAAGCATAACGGTGAAGAGATGGGATGGACTCAGCCTTTGGTAATGAACTCATCCAGGTTAAACAAAGCGCGGGCGACGAGCGTCCACGCAGCGGCTTCGGTGGACTCTTTCTCAGAGATACCCGTGATCTCCGCCGCCTTGAGTTCACCCGATTTCAGACGCGCCCGCTGTTGATCTATAAAGGCCAGGGTAAGCTGTAATTCATCGGCATCCGGCAGTCTGGACAAGACGCGCAGGTAGAGTTGCTTGATGCGTTGAGCGTCCTCCACCGTCTGCCCTGCCAGTATTTTCCCCAACGCCTGAGCCCCTTCGGTGAAGATCACATCATTCATCAAAGTCAGGGCCTGCAAAGCCGAGTTAGACGACTCACGCTTGACGAGACAAGACTCTCCCGTCGGAGCATCAAACGTGGTGTAGAGGGCAAAGGGTGCGGTGCGTTTGCTGAAGGTATAAAGACTGCGCCGATAGCGATCCTCCCCCGTACTGGCTTTCCACTGAAACTTGCCATAGGCGACTTCGGTGACGCTGTCTGGTTGGGGTGGATAGACGCTTGGCCCGCCTAACTTTGGATTCAACAAACCCGCCGCTTTGAGCATCGCGTCTCGGATCATCTCGGCCTCCAAACGCACACGTGGAAAACGCGATACCAAGACATTCTCTGGATCGTTTTGCAGACTCAACACTGTTGGCTGTACCCTTTGGCGATATGTCGCGCTGGTCACGATTAACTTATGCAGTTTCTTCATGGACCAGCCCTGACGGATAAACTCCACCGCCAGCCAATCGAGCAATTCAGGATGCGAGGGTGCAGAGCCTTGATAACCAAAATCATCCACGGTTTTCACCAATCCTCGGCCAAACAAGGTGGCCCATTGGCGATTCACAATCACTCGTGGGGTCAGTGGGTTTTCGGGAGACATCAGCCACCGCGCGAATCCCAGCCTATTTTTCGGTGCCTCTTGGGGGAAAGGATGCAGAACTGAAAGGGTCACGGGCGGAACCTCTTCCTTCGGCTGAGTAAACTCACCCCGATGATGGCGAAAGGTTGGCCGAGGATGGTTAGCTGGGCGCTCACGCATGACCAGCGTGATGGGATAAGTCGGCTCCGCGCGCAGATCACGAATGCGTTTGGATTCCGCCGCCAGCTCAGGTGCATTCAAAAGGAAATACTCCCATAGTTTTTGCTTCTCCGGTTCAGCCAAAGAGGGCTTCATCAATAAGGCAACCAAGTCATGATCCATATCCCGAGCCACAGCTTGGGCATCAGACGTTGCGGACAATTTAAAGTGCCCCAAAGGACAAGCATAGTGGCGGCCAAACTGCATCTGCACTTGTACCGTTGCTCCAGCAGGAATCGGCTCAGCCAGGACAAACACAGCTTCATGGCGTTCACCGTATCGGCCAGCACAGCTCCAGCCCGTTTGCGGATCACCATCCACTGCCAGCAGGGCATTCACCGCAGCCTTACCAAAATTGTTCTTCGAGTAACTCTCCGTGGCCGTGGCAATTTTAACCGGTTTACCACCCACGGTGACTTTGAATTCCCCCATGAAGAAATCCCCTTTCGGGCCTTCATAATTGCACATGCCTGGACCATGCCCTGGCAGGCTGTCATCTGGCAGTGCCTCCAAACGAATAGCCGTGATCGTCTGATCGTCAGCAGCCAAAGTTAGATCATAAGTGTCTGACTTTGTGATGTCCCCCGAACCCAGCAAAGAACCATCTGGCTGCACGGTAAGCAGCAAAAGATTCGTCTCTGCTTTCAAAGGCTTCAGTGTCTTCCATGCCACCGTGCGGGCACGTTCCGTTTTCAGCCATTGTCCGAAAGCTGTCTCCGCATTGTTGTTAGGCTTATCGTTAGGCCATTTGGCGGGCAATTGCTTCAGCAAGGCCGCTGCTTTTTTGAGATTGCCTTCATGCTGAGAATCCGCCTCCGCATTCGGAAGGTCCAGATCTGGCTCATCCGCGTTGTTGAGGAAGGCCATCATTCCGTAGTATTCGGTATGCGTGATCGGATCAAACTTATGCGTGTGGCACTGCGTGCATTGCATGGTTAGGCCCAGCCAGGTGGCGCTGGTTGTTGCGACACGATCCGTCATGGCGTGAAAGCGAAACTCCAGGGGATCAATGCCGCCTTCTTCATTCAGCATGGTGTTTCGATTGAATCCCGTGGCGATGCGCTGATCCAGCGTAGCTCCAGGCAACATGTCACCTGCCAGTTGCTCAATGCTGAACTCATCAAAAGGCATGTCAGCATTCAAGGCCTTGATCACCCAATCGCGATAAGGCCAGATGCTGCGCTCACGGTCTTTTTCATACCCATTGGTATCCGCATAACGGGCCAGATCTAACCAGCGGCGCGCCCAGCGTTCTCCATAGGCTGGCGAAGCCAATAACTGGTCCACATAGCTTTCATAGGCCACCTGTGGATTGGCACGATAAGCTTTTACAAAGGCATTGAGCTGCGCTGGTGTCGGTTGAAGCCCTATGAGATCCAGAGAGACTCGACGTGCCAGAGTGTAAGCGTCTGCCTCTGGGGCAGGTTCCAAGCCTGATTCGTGGAGCTTTTTCTGGATGAAATAATCCACGGGATGCACACCGGGTGGCACTGCCACAGCGACGGGTTTCACAAAGGCCCAATGCGGGGTGTATTCTGCGCCTTCGGCGACCCAACGCTTCAGGATATTCTTTTGCTCATCCGTGATCGGCTTCTTGGCTTCAGGCGGCGGCATCAGCTCATCTTCATCATGATTGAAGATGCGGCGGATGACTTCGCTAGACTCCACCTTGCCTGGCACAATGGCTAACTCACCGGATTTCCCAGCCTTCAGCGCGTCTTCGCGGATGTCTAAGCGCAGTTTGCCTTTGCGCCCTTGTTCATCAGGACCATGGCAGTGGTAACAATGATTCGACAAGATGGGACGCACATCGCGCTGAAAGTCGAGCGCAGCCGCAGAAAGCGACGCAGGCAGGGCGAAGGCGAGGATGGCAGAATAACGAAACATGAGGGCAAGATCATAACGTCCGCCCTGGCCTCATCCTACGCAGAACGCAGGATCATCCATGCCTTCGCTCATTCATCACCGCTCAGCACCACGCTGCCTGAGGCTAATTTGACGCCCTCAGCCGTAGAGATTTCTCCGCTGATCTGCACCAATCCAGGCATCACGGCATCACGTCTAGCCAAAATGGTCAGCGTTTCTCCAGGAGGAATGCTACCGAATATCTTAAACTGCCGTACAGCGGTTAGGCGGACGTTTTTTAAAGGCTGATCACCACGGTCACTTTGGGCCAAGATACCTCCCAATTGTGCCAAAGATTCGATCATAATGACACCTGGCAGCAAAGGTTGGCCCGGAAAATGCCCTTCTAGAAAAGCCTCGTCCCCCTTCAACTTCCATAAAGCGGTGGCAGAAATACCAGGCTCCATGGAAATCACTTCATCAATAAAGCGAAATGCATGACCGTGAGGGAGCGCGGAAAGGGCTTGGACAAGCGAGGCAGGCTGCAACATAATCGGCCCCCTCATTACCCCATGCCTACGGATTCTGCCAATCTTGAATATTCAACCCCTTCGACGCGCTAACGCCGCCAAGATGCACTGCCACGCCTCCAACGCCGCATGCTGAACCGCCTCCGTCTCCTTACTGCCTGGGTCGTAAGCCTAGTTTACTGGGTGATCGGAGGAACCACTTTCTTACTGCTCTGTGGACTGCTGCCCGTATTCTTGTCTGGAGAAAGGGCTAAAGTGGCCGGGCAAGGCCTATTACAAATCGCTTTCCGGGGCTTTATTCAAGTGCTCCGCGTCTTTGAAATCGTCGAATGTGAGTATGTCGGCTTTGATAAACTGCGAGCACAGACAGGCGGCATGATCGTGGCCCCCAACCATCCAGCCCTCTGGGATGCAGTGTTTGTGTTGGCCGAGGTTGACCACATGGCCTGCGTGTTGAAAGCATCCCTGATGTGCAATCCGATCCTGTTCGGCGGGGCGACAGCCGCAGGCTTCATCCCGAACGAACCCACCCATAAAATGCTGCGCCAGTGCATTGAAACCCTGAAGTCGGGTGGCCGATTGCTATTTTTCCCTGAAGGCACCCGCACCCGCCCTGAAAATGGCTATCTAAATCCCTTCCAAGGAGGTCTAGCCGTGGTCGCCAAAAACGCAGCTGTACCAGTCTGGCCCGTTTATGTTCAGACCAACAGTCAATACCTACACAAAGGCTGGCCTCTCTGGCACCTACCCACAGAAAAAGTGCAGCTTAAAATGACCGTAGGCGAGCCTCTATACTTTCCGGAAAACGGCGATGCACAAGCCTTCCTGGATGAACTGCGTCAGCGTTACCTGACAGCTTTTGAATCCACCGCCGCATGAAGATCCTGGTACTGATCCCCAGCTACAATACTGGACGAATCCTCCCGCAAACGGTGACCGAAGTCCTATCCCATTGGCCCGATGTCTGGGTCGTTATGGATGGCAGCACCGACAGCAGCGCTGATTTGCTGAAGCCTTTGCAGCAAGCTCATGCAGGCCTGAAAGTCATCTCATTAGC